>JAEDMI010000252.1 GCA_016303085.1 Acetatifactor sp. | reverse complement strand
CAGACCTTCCCGATTTTTTCCCGTAAGGCTCTCTCCTTCGTCTCTTCCTCCAGATTCCCGATGCCCACGGAAATATTCAGGATACGAATTCTGTATCTCTCCCTCACCTGTAAAATCCAGTCCAACCCGGCCAGCATATACTCGGTAGCGCCGTCACCCTTCCCGTCAAGCACCTTGCCCACCACAAGCCTTGCTCCCGGCGCCATACCCCGGTATTTTCCCCCCGAAAGTTCTCCGCTCCCGCAAAGGATACCACATACATGGGTTCCGTGCCCGTTATTGTCATACATGAGGTTACGTCTCCCCACAAAATCCCTGAAACTTAAAATTTTACCCGCGAGATCCGGATGATGACCAATGCCGGTATCCAGTACGCCAATAACGATTCCGGCACCTCCGTCCGTATCTCTCTCCGAAAAAACACCTACCTGTTCCCTCACTCTCTGCATAAAAGAAAACATCCCGGCATATCATTTATTGCTATTCTATGCCCGGATGTTTTCTTTGGTTCTATATGAAGTTACCGCTGTCTTCTTTTTCTCCCGGTCCTGCCGGACAGAATAGTCACCGCTCCGGTAAGCGCCATGGAAGCCCCCACCACATACTTTGCCATAACAATTCCGCCTCTTACTCCACTTTCCGACGGAGCTCCTCTCATACTGGTTAAGTCCATACTTATCTCCCTGAGTGTCTCTTTTTCTGAAGCATGACCGGTCCCGTAGACGCCGAACAGGGAAAGGTGGGTTGTCCTGAAACGAAAAGCTTCCCTTCCGTCAAGCATAACCCTCTCCACAGCCAGTGCCTCCAACTGTCCGTTTCTGTCAAGCGTCACCATTTTTAATTCCTGACCGATGAGATTTTCCGGCACCGGAAGCACCACCGTCAGCCCGCTATGCCCCAGTTTTCGGATAGGAATGCCGCTGTTGTCGGTAAGCTGCAAATCATATACCGTCATATTTTCAGACATCTCGTTCTCCTGCACCCGTTTCCATGCTGTCTCCAGTTCAGACCTATCTTCCTGTTTCTTTACTGCAAGAATATAGCTTCGGGAAGCTCCCTCCAGCCTTGCTGTGGAAGGGCTTTCCCCTGTCACTGTCACACCGGGTTGAACCGTATCCTGCCTCGGATTGCGAAATTCCTCGTTGGAAAGTCTTGTGGCCGATTCCTCAAAGCTTTGCTCCGGCACTTCCCCTTCAAAGATTACATCTGCTTTCCCGAAAGCCTGTAAGCCCATAACCATCACTGACGCCGGCAGTTTCAGCACCTCCAGCACTTTGCAGTCCGCAAAAGCTCTGTCTTTAATCTGTTCCACACCTTCTCCAAGATTCACCCTTTTCAGTCCGGTGCACCCTTCAAAGGCAGCCTCACCCACTACCCTGACACTGTCCGGCAACCTCACGCTCTCTATCTCTTCATGTCCCGCAAAAACCTCAGCAGCAATGACGCGCACTCCGCCTGGTACAACCACGGTTGTGTCATCTCCGTTATAAGCCACCAGCACTCCGCCGCTTATCAGGAAATCCTCTCCGCTATTACGGAAATCTTCCACCCACGCCGTGTAATCAAAGGCTCTCGGTTCCACGCTCATAACAGAATCCGGCAGCTCCACAGATGTAAGATTCACACAGTGGTAAAATGCACCATAACCTATTATGGTGACGCTCTCCGGCAACGTAATATCCGTGATGGAACTTCTGGCAAAAGCAAACTGGCCGATTTCTTCAATTCCTTCCGGTAAAGTAATCTCTCCCAGCTCTGTGTTCCTGTAATATGCCTGATCTGCCACAATTCTCCCGTCTACCACCGTATACTTAGGGAGGCTCTCGGTTCTTCCGATTGAGACCATACTTCCCACGGCATCCGCCAGTTCTGTAAGCGAGGAAGAAATCTCCGCTTTATCAACAGGGGCAGGAGTTGTCTCTATCACATCCATCCCACCCGATTCCAAAAAAACAAATGCCCTGTTTCCCACAACACCGGTACTGCCCAAAACATTTCCCTGTTCCTCGTTCGTCTCAGGTGTCGGAGTCGGTTCGGGTGTTACCATCTCATTGTCACCCTCATCCGTATCATCCGGTCGGTAATCCGGAATATCCTCGTACTCAGCCATCTCCTTCTGCTTCTCATAAAAACTACGGGCATAGATATCCGCTGCAGTTCCCTCATCACAATGAATGGTAAGCCTGCAGCATCCGTCAAAGGCTGTCTCATGTATATTCAGGGTCTCCGCAGGAATTGAAATATCGGTCATGTTGACGCAGTCGCCGAAAGACTGAATGCCGATAGAAGTCACATTTGCGGGGATGGACATCTGCTTCAACCCCTTGCAACCGGCAAAGGCATAGTCCCCCACCTCTGTCAGACCTCTGCCCAGCACAACCGTATCCATATTGTCACAGCCCCAGAACGCATAGGCTTCTATTTTCTTTACTGTGTTAGGAAGTACCACCAGTTCGATGCGGGTATTATCCTCAAAAGCACTTTCCCCGATGATTTCCACCGTATCGGGAACAGACACGTTTGTGTCCGTGCCCCGATACTTTACCAATGTGCTTCCCTCCATTACAAAATCGGAAGCAGACGCTGCTGCATCTGCCTCCGAAACGGGAAGCGTCATCATGATGAGTGCCGCTATGATAAGCAGTACTCCGAAGAGCGTTCTTCTTTTTCTCATATGCCTTCCTTACTCATGCCCATATCAGGCGCGTGTCCTTACCCGTACTTTTTCCCTTCTTTTTCCATCCTTCTGCATAAACATCACAAAGGACAGACAGGCGAGTCCCACGGAAAGGAACCATTTGGGATGGATTCCGTCTCCGGTCTTTGGTGTATTGTCGGCCACCGTTCCATCAGACAATCTGGTGGTATCCACATAAATCACATAAGGTGAGAAATGCTCTGCGGTAAAGGTTACACAGGATACACCGTCTATGGTGGTAAATTTGGGTGACAGCTTGTCCAGCCTGTCATCCACAACTCCCGCCACTTTGTTATTTCCCGCATATACAATCAGTGAATCCGGCAGCGGCAACGTAATACTGATGGACAGTCCCGTCGTATCATAAATCTTATTATTTCCCGTGGAATCATACAGAGAAATGTCCATGGGAAAATACTTAATGTTGCTCAGATCACTTCCGTACTCATTCATCAGGGCTCTCAGCACCGCCTCTGTCGCACTGCTGCTCTCGGAAATTTTTATGGTAAAGTTGTCAGAAGACCCCTTCACAGTAGCTGAAACCACTCCTGTATTGGACAATCCGTTCTTGTCGATTACCACGGTTGTTCCGCCATTTGTTACCGTTCCCGTACCGCTGTTCGGACGATTGGAGTTATTATTGGAGGAATTGCCCGTTCCCGTACTCGTACCAGTCTTTACCTTGTAATTTGCCGTTACCGTCACGTTGGCGGCAGGCATGGTAATGACTGATGCGGAAAGCGCCGTACTTGCAATCTTGGTATCCGCAGGAGATATGGTCCAATGGCTGAACTCCTGCCCCGTTGCCGGGTCATTGGCAATTATAACCGGCTGGGAACCTACCGCATAACTTCCGGAACCGCTGCCGTTCTTCACAGTCAACGTATATAAGGTGCCGGAGGTGTTACCTGAAGCAGTATTTCCGTTACTGCCGTTGTTTCCGCTGCTGCCGTTGTTTCCGCTGCTGCCGTTGTTTCCGCTGCTGCCGTTGTTTCCGCTGC
>JAEDMI010000251.1 GCA_016303085.1 Acetatifactor sp. | reverse complement strand
TGCAGCGATTCTGCATGACTGCGGCAAGTATATCAGCATGGTGAATATAGGTGAAACCTCTTATAATATTATTATGGCGACGGAAATAATCGGACTGTCCCACACAGAGCGGGAAATTGTGGCAAATGTGGTACGCTTTAACCACAGCCGGTTTATTTATGACTGGCAGCAGGGCGGAACCGGAGGGTTGGACAGAACTTCCTATCTGACGGTGGCAAAGCTGACGGCAATCTTAAGACTTGCCAGCGGTCTGGACAGAAGCCATAAACAGAAGCTAAAAGGGCTGACGGCATCCCTGAAGGAAAATCAGCTGATTTTATCCGTGGATACCACGGAGGACATTACACTGGAAAAAGGATTCTTTGAGGAAAAGGGTGAGTTTTTCCAGGAGGTGTTCAGTGTAGAACCGGTTTTAAAACAGAAAAAGACATTTTAGGTATCGGAAAGGTGTGAGTGAAGCATGACGGAAATTGATTTCAATAATCCGAAATATTATACAAACAGAGAGCTGTCCTGGATTTTGTTTGACCACAGAGTGTTGAACGAAGCCAGGGATAAAAATATACCGCTGTTCGAGCGGCTGAAATTTTTGAGCATTACTGCCTCCAATCTGGACGAATTTTTCATGATTCGTGTGGCATCCTTAAAGGATATGGTGAATGCGGGATATGAAAAAAAGGACATTGCAGGGATGACGCCTACCGAGCAGCTTGCGGCAATTGATATAGCAATACATGATCTGGTGAACCTGCAGTATTCCACATGGAACCGTTCGCTGGTGCCCCAGCTGAAGAAAAACGGACTCCGGATTATCGGCAGACACGAGGATTTGACGGAAGAAGAAGGCAAATTCATTGATAAATATTTTGAGGAGAATGTATATCCTGTATTGACTCCTATGGCAGTGGATTCCTCAAGGCCCTTCCCGTTGGTCAGAAATAAGACATTGAACATTGCCGCTCTGGTACATAAGAAGAATCAGGAGGAACTGGAGTTTGCAACAGTACAGGTTCCATCCGTGTTGAACCGTATTGTACAGCTGCCTGCAGAGGGCAGGGCAAAGAAGGTAATTTTCCTGGAGGAGATTATCGAACGGAACATACAAAAGCTGTTCCTGAACTATGATATTGTCTGTGCACATCCCTTCCGTATCATGAGGAATGCGGATTTGACCATTGAGGAGGATGAAGCGGCAGACCTTTTGAAGGAGATTGAGAAGCAGCTGAAAAAGCGTCAGTGGGGAGAAGCCATCCGCCTTGAAGTGGAAGACGGCATGGATAACAGACTTTTGAAAATCCTCAGGAAGGAGCTGCATCTGGAAGAACAGAATATCTATGAGATTGCGGGTCCTCTGGATTTGACTGTTCTCATGAAGCTTTACGGATTGGACGGTTTCGAGCCTTTGAAGACACCGAAGCATATACCCCGGCAGGTGCCGGAACTTCCCGGGGGCTGTAAGATTTTTGATGAAATCAGAAAGGGTGATATCCTGCTTCATCATCCTTACCAGACCTTTGAGCCGGTGGTGGACTTTATCAGGCAGGCGGCAAAAGACCCGGAGGTGCTGGCCATCAAACAGACCTTGTACCGTGTCAGCGGAAATTCCCCCATTATTGCGGCATTGGCCCAGGCTGCGGAAAACGGCAAGCAGGTGACGGTGCTGGTGGAATTGAAAGCAAGATTTGACGAGGAAAACAATATTGTTTGGGCAAAAATGTTGGAAAAGGCAGGCTGCCATGTGATATATGGTCTCGTTGGTTTAAAGACACATAGCAAGATTACTCTGGTGGTGAGAAGGGAAGAGGACGGTATCCGCCGTTATGTACACCTTGGCACCGGCAACTACAACGATGCCACAGCGAAGCTGTATACGGACATTGGTCTTTTCACCTGCTCGGAATCGGTGGGTGAGGATGCTACGGCTGTGTTTAATATGCTCTCCGGCTATTCGGAGCCCTTGGTTTGGAATAAACTCAGCGTGGCACCTCTCTGGCTGAAGGATAAATTTCTCTATCTGATTGACAGGGAGAAAAAGCACGCGGCAGAGGGACGTCCGGCGAGAATCATTGCAAAGATGAATTCCCTCTGTGACAGAGACATCATTGCGGCCCTCTATGAAGCCAGTGCGGCAGGAGTAAAGATTGACTTGATTGTTCGAGGCATCTGTTGCCTGAAGACGGGAATCGAGGGAATCAGCGAGAATATTACGGTGCGTTCCATTGTGGGAAATTTTCTGGAACACAGCCGAATATTCTATTTTGAAAATGACGATAATTATGAGATATATTGCGGAAGTGCAGACTGGATGCCCAGAAATCTGGAAAGACGGGTGGAAATTCTGTTCCCTGTGGACAGACCGGAGTTGAAGGAGGAACTGCTTCATATTTTGCAGTGCCAGCTTAAGGACAATGTGAAGGCTTCCGTATTACAGGCGGACGGCAGCTATGAGAAAGTGGATAAGAGAGGAAAATCTCTGTTCCAGTCTCAGGAGGTGTTCTGCCGGGAGGCTATGCTGAAAGCAAAAGCCGCGGCGGAGGAACAGGCTACCGTGACGCGGACATTTATTCCGGAGGTACATCAGTGAAGATTTATTTGGCATCGGCATCTCCCAGAAGGAAGGAGCTGCTGGCACAGATTGGACTGAAATTTGAAGTGATGGTCAGCAATGTGCAGGAAAGAATTACCGCTGTAGAGCCGGGTAAGGTAGTGGAGGAATTGTCGGAGCAGAAGGCCATAGCCGTACTGGATTCTCTTGATGCAGCCGGGGAGGAGGTACTGGTTATCGGTGCGGATACCGTGGTTGCGGCGGGCAGCAGTATTTTGGGAAAGCCCACAAGTATGAAGGATGCGGCAGAGATGCTGGGAATGTTATCCGGCACCACCCATCAGGTCTATACGGGAGTAACTCTCTGCCACAGAACGGCAGCAGGGCAGATACAGCAAAAAACCTTTCATGAGATGACGAAGGTTACCTTTTATCCCATGAGTGAGCGGGAGATTTCCCGGTATGTATCTACCCGGGACTGTATGGACAAGGCCGGAGCTTACGGGATTCAGGGCTTTTGTGCCAGATATATCAAGGGAATTGAGGGAGATTATAATAATGTGGTAGGTCTTCCTGTGGGGAGACTTTATCAGGAAGCGAAGGAGTTTCTGGAGAATGAAGAAGGCTGTCATTTTTGATTTGGACGGAACCTTGTCCGATTCCATAGCCAGTATGAAATATTGCGGAGACAGGGCGCTGGCACCCTTTGGGTACGGCCCGTTCCCGGAGTCTGATTATAAATATTTTGTGGGAGACGGAGCAGCGAATCTGGTAAAGAGAGCACTGAAGGCGGGAGGAGATGAAGACCTGGTTCACTTTGAGGAAGCCTTTGCTCTGTACAAAAAGTTTTTTGCTGATGACTGTATGTATCAGGTGAAGCCCTACAGCGGAATACCGGAGCTTTTGGCGGCATTAAAAGAGAAAGGGCTGAAAATTGCGGTACTTTCCAACAAACCTCATGACCAGACCATAGATGTAATTGAAACCTTGTTCGGCAAGGGATATTTTGACATCATTCAGGGGCAGAAGGACGAGTTGCCCATCAAACCGGATCCGGCAGGAGTTTTTGCAATTCTAAAGCAGCTGAACCTGACAGCAGAAGACATTCTGTATCTGGGAGACACCGCAACAGACATGAAGACCGGCAAGAGTGCAGGAGCCTTTACTGTTGGAGCACTCTGGGGCTT
>JAEDMI010000250.1 GCA_016303085.1 Acetatifactor sp. | reverse complement strand
AGAAGCAAGCGAATTTGCAAAAGATTTCGGTCCGCTAGTGACTACCAACGGAAAATTCTTAAACCTATGTGCCATAGGCAATCCGAAGCTTGTTACAGAGAAACAGATCGCAGTTACCTATAAGGCAACGAAGAAGGAGTTACTTTCCGCTCCGGAAAGTCAACTGGACAAACTGCCGAAGCTCTCTGCAAAGCTGGAAGTAGGAGAACCCGTTAAGATCGTTTTGTATGGGGACAGCGTGTGCTGTGGCTGTGACTGCAGCGGTATGTATGGACAGAAGCCGGGACAGCCTACCTGGGCAGAGCTGCTGTTCCATCAGATGGAGGAAAAATGGCAGAGTCCGGTATGCTTCCACAACACATCGGTAGGAGGAGTGGATTCCGAATGGGCAATCGAAAATTCATCACAGCGTGCAGCCAACTTCCATCCGGATCTGGTTATTCTTGGTTTTGGAATGAATGACCGTTGCGGTATGGAAGAATACAGAAATAAAACAGGCAGACTCATAGAGGCAATCCGGAAGGTTAGTCCGAAAACGGAATTTTTATTGATTGCGTCTACGCTTCCCAATGAACTAGCTGCTACGGAGCCACACCATTTCTGGGCACATCAGGATGAATACAGTGAAAGTCTGAAGGGCTTAGAAGGTATGGGAGTTGCTATAGCAGATATACAGGCAGTTCAAAAAGAAATCGGAAAGAGAAAACGATACATTGATATAACCGGAAACTGGTTAAATCACCCCAATGATTATCTTGCCAGAATTCTGGCACAGGTAGTGATAAAAACTCTTGGAATGTAAAAAAGGAGCCTACAATGAGCAAGTTAAAGATTAAAACAAAGGAAAGACGATTTGAGACAGCCAGGGATTTATACGGAATCTTTTTTGAAGACATTAACCGTGCCGGAGACGGAGGACTTTATCCGGAAATGCTTCGAAACAGAAGCTTCGAAGATTCCGTTTTACCGGAGGGTTATATACAGCAGGAGGATGGCATCCATGTAAAAACCGTATCCGGATGGCTGGATGAGTTTTGCAACGGAGAAGGCTTATGCCGCTGGGTAAAGGGCAACAATATTTCGGAGACAGAAATACCGGCATGGTATACACACAATGCAAAGATGGAACTGGAACTGACGGATACCCTGAATGAACATCGGGACGCAGCTCTGCGTGTGCAGTTTGAAAAGGACGGATCTCTGACTAATACCGGTTACTGCGGTATATCCGTAAAGGCTGGAGAAAGTTACTCTTTGTATTTATTTGCAAAAGCAAAGGAAGAAATAGGACTGGACGTAGCGATCGAATACCAGGGAAAAGTACTGACTGGAAACAGTCTGGTGGTTTCCGGTCAGGAGTATACAAGATATGACATGAAGCTGACAGCAGCTGAGGATTGTCACGAGGCACAGCTTACTATTTCCTGCAAAGAAGGCGGAGAGATTCTGCTGGGATTTATTTCACTAATGCCTGACAATACCTACATGGGGCATGGACTCCGAACAGATCTTGTAGAAAAGCTTAAGGGAATGAGTCCAAAGTTTATGCGTTTTCCCGGAGGCTGTATTGTGGAAGGAACGACACCGTCCACAGCGATGAGATTTCGGGATACGGTAGGTCCGGCATGGGAAAGACCCAGTAAGCTGTTTGTATGGCATTACAGAAGTACATTAGGACTTGGCTTTCATGAATATCTGCAGCTTTGCGAGGATCTGGGGATGGAGCCCCTGTATGTGTGCAACTGCGGAATGACCTGTCAGGGAAGAAAGAGTGTCCTTCTGGAAGGAGAGGCTCTTGATGACATGGTACAGGATACACTGGATGCCATTGAATATGCTATCGGCTCTAAGGAAAGCAAATGGGGAAGGCTTCGTGCTTCTATGGGGCATCCGGAACCCTTTAAAATGACCTATCTGGAAATTGGTAATGAAAACTGGGGTCCGGATTATGAAAAGCGATACAACATGATTTATAAGAAGGTAAAGGAACTGTATCCCCAGATTAAAATCATAGCCAATGAGCATGTAGAGAAAAATGGTTGTCCTGCCGAGTGCGTGGATGAACATTTTTACAATACAACAGAGTTCTTTGCAGAACGTGTAAATTATTATGATGACTACGATCGTAAGGGACCAAAAATCTTTGTAGGAGAGGTGGCTGTAAACGAAGGCAACTATATGGGACAGTTGTATGCGGCTTTGGGAGAAGCGGCTTTCCTTATGGGTATTGAGAAAAATCAGGATATCGTAACATTGGCCTCTTATGCTCCATTATTTGAAAATGTAAATTACAGAGCGTGGTATCCTAATCTGATTCGTTTCAATAATCATCAGAGCTTTGGAATTCCTACTTATTATGTCTGGAAAATGTTCGGTCAAAATCGCGGAGAATATGTGGTGCGATCCGAAGATGAGGGAGGACGTGTTTATCGTCCGAGAACCGGAATGGCATCTTTAAAATCCAATAAGGAACTTCGCTTCAGAAATCCCATTTGGAATGGAGAAGAAGCAAAGATTACTCATGAATTAATGGGACATGTGCAGGATACAGAGGATGGCTTCCTGCTTCAGCTTCCGGATGAGGAGCAGAAAAAGGAATTTCACAGTATTCTGGAATGGGCTGATGAGACCAAGAGCTTTGTGGTATTTGGAGAAGAAGACCAGACTTATGGAAGATTTGAGACCGATATTTTTGTTGAGGAAAATGCTTACTTCGAGTTGGGTATATTCAGTGCCAGGGTGGTTCGTTCCTATTATGAGGAGCAGCTCGTGATTACGGCCGGAGTGGAAAAAGAATGGGATGCAGCTCTGGTGCGTCCGTTCCTTTGGAAGGTTAATGGAGGACAATGTTCACTGGAAGAGTTTGGCTATATGCATGACAACAAGCTGACTGAGGACTTTGCTATTTCAGTAAAACCGGGAGAATATCACCGCTTTGGATATGACTCGGACGGAAAACAGATTCGCCTGTATGT
Organism: Acetatifactor sp.; assembly: GCA_016303085.1. Lineage (GTDB taxonomy): Bacteria > Bacillota > Clostridia > Lachnospirales > Lachnospiraceae > Acetatifactor. The sequence continues at coordinate 765 of JAEDMI010000250.1, read as the reverse complement.
TGATGGTGAGCTTCAGAAAGAAATTTCGATTCCCTACGGACCTGCTTTTGTTTCGGTAGTAACTGACACCAAGGACGAAATCATTATTAAGGCGGTTAATTTTGCAGGAGATGTGGATCCGGTTTCCATTACACTGGACTGTCAGGTACAGGGCGACTATACCGTAACACTTCTTAGCGGTGAAAAGGGGGATGAAAACAGCTTTGAAGAGCCGGAGAAGGTGAAGAATATTACCGTGAATATGCATGGCGCTTCCTCAGAGTTCGTATACGAGGCACCGCCATATTCTGTCAGTGCTTTGCGATTGAAGAAGTGCGAAGCGTTTTAGAGGTTGACGCTGAACAGAAGATAAGAGAATAGAAAGACAAATTTTATGAATTTACTGGTAAAAGACAAATGTTTTTATAAAAAAATGGCAGTTATCGCCATTCCGATTTCCTTGCAGAGCATGATCACCATCGGTGTCAATATGACCGATACCGTCATGGTGGGAAAGCTTGGGGAAACCTCGCTTTCTGCTACGGCTCTGGCTAATCAGTTTGTGAATATATACCAGATCTGCTGTATGGGAATCGCCATGGGAGCCAGCGTGCTGACCTCAAGATTCTGGGGAATGCAGGATATTACTTCTCTGAAAAAAACCATAACCCTGATGCTGCGGCTTTGCATCGTACTTGCGGTTTTGTTTATGCTGCCAACCATATTAATCCCTCAGCTGCTTATGAGGATGTATACTAATGACAGTGCGGTAATTGCGCAAGGAGT
>JAEDMI010000249.1 GCA_016303085.1 Acetatifactor sp. | reverse complement strand
GCGATCCCAAAATATCTTGTTCCGGACAACCTCCGCGCTGCTGTTACAAAGCATACGAAAGATGAGCTGATCCTGAACTCTGCATATCAGGATCTGGAGCAGTTCTATGAGGTAACAATCTTGCCGCCGCCTGCCAGAAAGCCTAAGGGAAAAGCAACCGTCGAAAAGGGCGTTCAATGGCTGGAGACCCATCTGCTGGAAGATCTGAAGGAGCGGGTATATTACAGTCTGGAGGAATTGAACCAGACAATCTACCGTATCGTAGATAACCTGAACAACAGAAAAATCCAGGGCCAGAATTTCTCCCGGAAGGAGGCATTTGAAGCCTACGACAAGCCGAAGATGAGGCCGCTGACTAACGGACGTTTCTCGCCCTGTGAGTACCGATATTTTGCAAAAGCACCGAACAATTACCACCTTTTGTACGACGAACACTATTATTCCGTCCCTTATTCCATGTATGGCCAGCCGGCCTTTTTGAAAGCGACTATGGCAGAGATCCGGATCTGTGACCGGAATAACAAGCTGGTCTGTACCCACAGACGGTCCTACACCACATTCCCGAAGCACATTACCAAGACAGAGCATATGCCGCAGGAGCACCGATTCTACCGGGACGTAAATGAGAAGGACGGGGATTATTACCGCCGCTGGGCCGCCGGCTACGGTCCATATACCGCAAAGATGATTGATTCCGTGCTCCTATCCAACCAGCATGAGGAACAATCCTACAACAGCTGTAACGGTATCCTCCACATGTGTATCGGACAGTCCAAACTGCTGGTAGAGGAAGCGGCCAGGCTCTGTGTGGAGGGCAATGCCTGCCGGTATTCCTATTTCAAGCGCTGTCTGAAGCAGCTGACAGACCGTAGTCAGGTCAGGGAACAGCAGAAACTGCCTTCTCATGAGAATCTCCGAGGAAAGGAGATCTACAAGTAATGGCTTACAAAGAGATCCTTTCTACGGAAGATTACGAACTCTGCAATAAATTGAAGGTCATGCGCTTCTCCGGCATGGCAGAGGCTCTGGAAGAACTGCTCCGTAATCCCAATTCCGACCTGATTCCATTCAGAGAAAAGGTGGGGCGTCTGGTGGATGCGGAATGGGACCTGCGATACAACAAGAAACTGAACCGTTTCATTAAGAAAGCCACGCTGAAGTATCCTCATGCCGATCTGGATGAGACGATCTATGATCCGGAACGGCTGCTGGATACCAGAATCATTGAGGAGCTGTCCAAATGCAAGTGGGTAGAACAGGGCCGGAACCCGATGATTACCGGTCAGACCAGCTCCGGAAAGAGCTACATGGCCAACGCGCTTGCGATCTCTGCTCTGCGCCAGTTCAAGACTGTGAAGTATTGCAAAGCCAGCCAACTCATTGACGAACTGAACCGGGCCGAAGCCATGGACACATACCGGGAGGCACTGGCCCAACTGGTATCCTTTGACCTGCTGGTGATTGATGATTTCGGGCTCATGCAGCTGGATCTGAATAAGTGCCGGAATCTGTTCGAGGTGCTGGAAAGCCGGGATCCAGGAAGATCCACCATGGTTGTGTCCCAGTTCCCGGTGAAGGCTTGGTATGACCTGTTTCAGGAGCACACCTATGCAGACGCTTGTCTAAATCGATTATTGAACAACTCCTACCGGTTGGAAATGAACGGCAAAAATATGCGAAATCTCACGCCCATTAACGCCTGAAATCCTCCGGAAATTTCACCGTAAAAACCACACCGCTTCAACCGAACTGCCCGCACCGCTCATCCGAAACGGGCAGTCCGTTGAAGCGAATTGAGCAATTTACATATGATAGTGATTGGGGATTATTTTCTCAAGTCCTGGATAATCTGAACTACATCACCAACAGTAACCATCTTACGGATTTCCTTTTCCGGAACAGAGACTTGAAACTCTTCCTCCAGACTTGAAATCAGGAACATAACATCCATGGAACTTAGTTCGAGATCTTCGATCAGTTCGCTTTCCTCGTTGATTTCCTCTGCCTCGGTCATAGTGGAGAAAAGCTCAATTACTCTTTTTAGAACATCCTGATCAAACATATACATTTTCCTTCCTTTTTATTTTCCCACTTCCTGTTTTTTCCAATGGGGAGGATAAATAGTTTACTTTATATACTTGGCGGTACATTGGGACTCTATTGTTATAATTCTTTATGAATGCTTTTGCGATTTCATGATCTGCTGCATATACATCAGCACAGATTCCCTTGCCATCGCTGTATACCAGGGATTCCAAAATATCATTGCATTCAGAAAACTTGGCTTCAATCTCTTCGGGATTTACATTTTCACCGTTGGAAAGAATGATTACATTCTTTTTTCTGCCGGTGATATAGTAGTAACCATCTGCATCACAGTAGCCCAGATCACCGGTATGGAGCCAACCGTCTTGGATTATCTCAGCAGTTGCCGCAGCATCTTTGTAATACCCTTTCATGATAGATGGGCCTTTTAACAAAAGCTCGCCATCTTGGATACGGCAATGCATGCTAGGGCTGAGTTTACCGATTGTTCCAACATGAATATCATCTAAAACACATCGAATACCATCACCGGTTGTTTCTGTCATACCATAGAGAGAGTCGATAAGAATGCCTTGTGCCGTCATATAACGGATGACATCAATCTTCAGTGAGGCTCCGCCTACAGAGATCCTCTGAAGATTTGTCCCCAAAAAACGATGGCGTTCCTCTTGCGTTTTGGTTTGCTTATAAATTTTTACAATACTTTCCAGAATTGAAGGGACAAGAGATATATTTGTTGGATTTAATGCATGCATATCTGCGAATATATATCTAGTCCCGCGTCCCAGACAAAGTGTGTGGAAGTGCTGGGTTACCTGAAAAATACAGCCCAAACCGGAAATATGAAAGAAAGGAAGTACTGGAAAAACTTTTTCCATTCCTAAACGCATATGAGATTCTCCTAAAGCGCTAAAACTACTTTGCATATTTTCCGATGAAAACTCTACCGCCTTGCTTTTCCCGGTTGTCCCGCTTGTAAACATCAGAACTACCGTCTCATTCGCAGATGCGGAATAGACCTCGGTTGCTAGCATGGGATCCGCGCCGACGATATCGTCAAAACGCAGCAATTGAATTTCACGGGAAAGTGTTAACTGTAGTTCATCAAGCTCGTTACTTTCAACACAAGCAATTGTAACGTCCGCCATTTTACATTGAAGTTGAAGCGTTTCGTTTGGGAGATCGGGGTTCAACAAAACCGCAGTATTTCCACTGGATAGAAGAGCACAGAATGTTACAATCCACCTGTAACTGTTTGGAGCGATCAAAGCTATATGCTGTTTCTCAATTCCGTTGGTTTTGAAATATCCTGCTGATTTCAGGATATCATCCGCAAATTGTTTATATGAAATATCTTCGATAACTTCGCCATTGTATATGGAGAATGCCTGAAAGTTTTCTGCTGAGGCAAACCTCTGGATTGCGCTGTGAACAAAATTTTTGTTATACATGGCAGGATATTCTCCTCTTATAGCGGAACCGAACGATCTTTTTCAGAATACAGCAACATGTTGTCAGTAGTATTACACGAAGAAATTGTTCAATCCCATATGCAAGCACAGGATGATCTGGTATCACTCCAGGCCACAATGTCCAAGGGAGTGCCATCATTTCCACGCTATGGATAGCAAGGATCCAATAGGAGTACGTGCCGATTTTTCTTATCAGATCGATAAACTTCCCCTCATATTGCCCAG
>JAEDMI010000248.1 GCA_016303085.1 Acetatifactor sp. | reverse complement strand
AGCCCTCTTCTCTACGGTTGTATTTCGCCTTCTCTGATAAATAACCGTAATGAAGTCCTCTTTGCTACGGTTGTATTTCGAGTTGTTTTTCACTTTCCCTGATATGTAACCGTAACCGTCATATAACTAGATAAAATATAACTAGACAAAGCATCTCTCGAAAATTGTGACTGATATAGAAATACACATTATATATAATTGTCATCCCTTGCACAAAAAGCTCGGTCAACCCTGATTTATCTAATTTGTGGTTACAATATATATTTTTTTTTTGTCTATTTCAATGCATAATTATGGAGCATTATTCAGCAGGTACACAATTCTGAAAAGGGAATTCTTTTTTTTTCTCCATTTTGGAATGACCAGGAAACTCATTTTCTGGAAAAATTATAGTGTTCCTGTCGTGTAATGTCAAATATTTACAGGGAATTCACAAAATGTTAATGTCTAAAGAAAACCAAAGTGTTGAATCTGTGTCCAAATTCTGATACAATAAACGGTAGGTTTTTATGAAGATAGTGTTTGCGGGCAGACAGATGAGGCTTGCAAATTACGGAAAGGTATGGATATTTCGTGAAAGTTATAGACAAGATATTCGGTACACACAGCGAAAGAGAACTGAAAAGGATTATGCCTCTGGTTGACAAAATCGAAGAATTGCGTCCTGCCATGCAGGCACTTTCCGATGAGGAACTGAAGGCAAAGACAGGGGAATACAAGAAGAGGCTGGCGGAAGGCGAGACGCTGGATGACTTGCTTCCCGAGGCTTTTGCGACGGTGAGAGAGGCGGCAAAGCGTGTCCTGAACATGGAACATTACCGCGTACAGCTCATCGGCGGTATCATTCTTCATCAGGGCCGTATCGCGGAGATGCGTACCGGTGAAGGTAAGACCCTGGTGTCCACCGCACCCGCTTATTTGAATGCACTGGAAGGCAAGGGTGTGCATATTGTCACCGTCAACGATTATCTGGCGAAGCGTGACGCAGAGTGGATGGGACAGGTACATGAGTTCCTGGGGCTGTCTGTCGGCGTGGTTTTAAACAGCATGAACAGTGAGGAACGCCAGAAGGCGTACAACTGTGATATTACTTATGTGACCAACAACGAGCTGGGCTTCGATTACCTCCGCGACAACATGGTAATCTACAAGGAACAGCTGGTATTGAGAGATTTGCATTTCTGTATCATCGACGAGGTTGACTCGGTGCTGATAGACGAGGCAAGAACCCCCCTGATTATATCGGGGCAGAGCGGCAAGTCCACAGCCCTTTATGAGATGTGCGACTTACTTGCGCGCCGTATGCAGCGCGGTGCCGATATGCAGCAGCTGTCCAAGATGGATGCCATCATGGGCGTGGTGCAGGAGGAGACAGGTGACTTTATCGTAAATGAGAAGGATAAGGTTATCAATCTGACAGAGGCGGGCGTAAAGAAGGTGGAGCAGTTCTTCCACATTGAGAACTTTGCTGACCCCGAAAATCTGGAAATCCAGCACACTATCATTCTTGCTCTGCGGGCGCACAATCTGATGTTCCGCGATCAGGATTATGTGGTGAAGGATGACCAGGTGCTTATCGTTGATGAGTTTACCGGACGTATCATGCCGGGCCGCCGCTATTCCGACGGTCTGCATCAGGCCATTGAGGCGAAGGAGCATGTAAAGGTAAAGAGGGAGAGCAAAACCCTTGCCTCCATCACCTTCCAGAACTTCTTCAATCTGTTTGCAAAGAAGTGCGGTATGACAGGTACGGCGCTCACCGAGGAAAAAGAGTTTCGCGAGATTTACGGAATGGATGTTGTGGAGATTCCCACCAACCGTCCCGTTATCCGTAAGGATTTGCAGGATGCCGTATATAAGACAAAGGCAGAGAAGCTGAATGCCATTGTGGATGCAGTGGAGGCGGCTCATGCCAAGGGGCAGCCTGTTCTGGTGGGTACGATTACCATCGAGGCCAGTGAGGAACTGAGCAGGATGCTGTCAAAGAGAGGCATACAGCACAAGGTGCTGAATGCGAAGTTCCATGAGCTGGAGGCTGAAATTGTGGCGGATGCCGGTGTGCACGGCGCAGTGACCATTGCAACCAACATGGCCGGCCGTGGTACGGATATCAAGCTGGACGATGAGGCGAGAGCGGCAGGGGGATTGAAAATTATCGGAACCGAGCGCCATGAGTCCAGGCGTATCGACAACCAGCTGCGCGGACGTTCCGGTCGTCAGGGAGACCCCGGTGAGTCCAAGTTTTATATTTCCCTGCAGGATGACCTGATGAGATTGTTTGGTTCCGACCGGCTGATTGCCATGTTTAACGCCATGGGCGTACCCGAGGGTCAGGAGATTGAACATAAGGCGCTGACCAACGCTATCGAGTCTGCGCAGAAGAAGATTGAGAACAATAACTTCGGTATTCGTAAGAATCTGCTGGAGTATGACCGTGTCATGAGTGAACAGCGTGAAATCATTTACGACGAGCGCAACCGTGTTTTAAACGGTGAAAGCATGCGTGACGTGATTTACAAGATGATTACGGATATTACTGAGAATTGCGTGGACATCAGCATCAATGATGATGTGGATTTTAACGAGTGGGATTACAACGAGCTGAATACGCTGTTGCTTCCTACCATCCCGCTACAGCCTGTCACGGCTGCAAGGGTGAAGAAGCCTAAGAAGAACAGCCTGAAGCAACAGTTGAAAGAGGAGGCTGTAAAGCTCTATGAGAGCAAGGAGGCAGAGTTCCCTGACCCTGAGGGAATCCGTGAACTGGAGCGTGTAATTCTGCTGAAGGTTATCGACAGAAAGTGGATGGATCATATCGATGATATGGAGCAGCTGCGACAGGGTATCGGGTTGCAGGCCTACGGACAGCGTGACCCTCTGGTAGAGTACAAGACCAGCGGATATCAGATGTTTGACGAAATGATTCAGAACATAAAGGAAGAGACGGTACGTCTGCTGTTCCATATCAAGGTGGAGCAGAAGGTGGAGCGTGAGCAGGTGGCAAAGGTGACGGGCACCAACAAGGACGACAGCGCACCCAAGGGGCCTGTGAAGCGTGAAAATGCCAAAATCTATCCCAACGATCCCTGCCCCTGCGGCAGTGGCAAGAAGTATAAGCAGTGCTGCGGACGCAAGGCGTAATGAACAAAATAATAGAAAGTAGGTGACGCAAAGTGGTTGAATTGGACCAGATGAAAACAGAAATTCTGACTTACGAAACACCTTTGGCGGAAGTGAGGGATTCACTTTGACCTGGCTAATAAGTCAAAGCGAATAGAAGAGTTAGAAATGGAAATGGAGGCACCCGGCTTCTGGGATGATGCCGACCGTGCCAACAACAAGATGAAAGAATTGAAGAACCTGAAGGATACCGTGGAGGAGTGTAACGGTCTGCTCACTCAATATGATGATATCCTGACCCTGATAGAGATGGGGTATGAGGAGAACGACGATTCCATGGTGGCGGAAATCCGGCAGGAACTGGACAGCTTTATCGCTACCTTTGAGGAACTGCGTATCGGAACCCTTCTTTCAGGGGAATACGATAAAAATAATGCTATCTTAAAGCTCAATGCCGGAGCCGGAGGCACTGAGAGCTGTGACTGGTGCGGTATGCTGTACCGTATGTACACCAGATGGGCGGAGCGCAAGGGCTTTGAGGTGGAGGTGTTGGACTATCTGGACGGTGATGAGGCGGGTATCAAGTCCGTGACCTTTCAGGTCAACGGTCTCAACGCCTACGGTTACTTG
>JAEDMI010000247.1 GCA_016303085.1 Acetatifactor sp. | reverse complement strand
GTTAGAGAAACTATTTAAACTCAAGGAGAACAATACTACGGTGAAGACCGAGATTATAGCCGGTCTAACCACATTCATGACGATGGCATACATCATCGCCCTGAATCCTAACTTGCTGACCGATTTTGGCGCGAAAGGGGGAAACTTGTGGAACGGTGTTTTCCTTGCAACCTGTATTGCTTCTGCAATCGGTATGTTCGTAATGGCATTTGCTGCAAACAAGCCGTTTGCTATGGCGCCGGGTATGGGGCTGAACAGCTTTTTTGCCTTGGTTGTTGCAAACATTGCAGGTCTGACCGGAATGACTTATCTGGAGTCCTTTCAGGCTGCTCTTTGCATTATTTTAATTGAAGGTATTGTCTTTATTATTCTCTCTGTGCTTAATGTGCGTGAGAAGATTGTGGAAGCCATTCCTCTGGGTGTGCGTCTGGGTATTGCACCTGCTATCGGACTGATGTTAATGAATATCGGTCTTGGCTCAAATGCAGGTGTGTATTCCGAGAACGGAGGGCCGTTCTATGCTATGAGAGATTTCTTTGGTGCGCTGACTCCAAGACTTGCAAAGACAAGCATGGGAAGCGGATATACCAATATGGTATTGACAGTTGTAACAATGTTTGTCGGACTTTTTGTAATCGTTATTCTTGCTAAGAAGGGGATGAAAGCTGCTGTCATTATCGGTATGCTGGTTGCAAGTGTAATCAACTGGGCAGGTCAGGCAATTTTCCTGCAAACAAATCCCTTTGCATCCCTGCAGACAGCGTCCTTCCTGCCTCCCTTCAGGGATATGGCGGAGACAACACTGTTTAAATTCAATTTCAGCGGATTTGCACAGATTGGTTGGTTCACGGTAATTACCCTGATTGTTACTTTTTGTATTATTGACATGTTTGATACCATCGGAACTCTGGTTGGAACAGCAAGTCGCGCAGGTATGCTTGACAAGAACGGCAAGATGCCTGAGATGAAGGAGGCGCTTTTGGCGGATGCGGTTGGTACTGTAGTAGGTTCTGCGACAGGTACCTCCACGGTTACCACCTTTATTGAGTCTGCATCCGGTGTGGAAGCGGGAGGACGTACCGGCCTGACAGCTCTGACAACGGGTATTGTATTTCTGGCATGTATGTTCCTGTCGCCTATTGCGGCTGTTATTCCGGCGGCAGCAACTTCATCTGCTCTGATTTATGTAGGGGTTCTGATGATTACAGGATTGAAAAATATTGATTTTGCCGACATTACGCAGGCTGTTCCCGTTGCACTGATGCTGATTGCAATGCCTATATCAGGCTCTATAGGACATGCCATCGGTATCGGTTTGATTTCCTATACCGTTATCAAACTGTTTACCGGAAAGGCTAAGGAGGTATCTGTACTGACTTATGTGCTTTCTGTAATATTCCTTGTGAAATTCTTCTTTGTGGCATAAAAAGAAAAGTAATGTGAGGATGAGCGGGTCGGTATCTATCGGCCCGCTCCAATTGAGAATATGGAATATATTTTGATGGCGGCAGCACTTGCCGTATTTGTAGTTGTTATTTTTGCGCTGGAAGCATACCGCGCAAAGAAGGAAGAAAAGAAGTTTATACAGGATTTATACTCGGATTATTTTAAGATTTCAGACAAAAAATATTCATTGGAGCGTTTTGCTAATATCGGCAGTTATTTTCACCGGCATAAAAAAGACGGTCAGATTGACGATATTACATGGAATGACCTGGGAATGGACGAAGTCTTTAAGAGAATGAATTATACGCTTTCGGCTTCGGGGGAGGAGTATCTGTACTATACGCTGAGGACCCTGATGCAGAGAGAAGAGGAAGCGGAACACTTTGAAAAGCTGGTAGAATTTTTCGGAGAACATCCCGATGAGAGAGTCAGGTTTCAGTTCCGTATGAATAAACTGGGCTATACGGGTAAGTATTCCCTTTATGATTATATAGACAATCTGGATTATCTTGGGGAGCGTTCCAATACCAGACATTGGGTGTTGAATCTGATTTTCCTTCCCATGATAGGTATGCTGTGGGTGAATTTTTCCATGGGCATCATTGGAATCGTGGTGTTGATGATATACAATATCATCACTTACTTTAAGGAGAAGAACGAGATTGACCCTTATATCACCAGCTTTTCCTATGTTATGCGGCTGTTGGATGTATGTGACGAAACCGAAAAAATGAAGGCCGATGCCTGCTGGGAAGAATTGGAAAAACTTCGTATTCACAAAAAAAAGCTTCAGCCCATGAGGCGTAATTCCTTCTGGGTGATGTCATCAAACACAAGCAGAGGGGGCAATGCATCGGGAGATATTCTTAATATGCTGTTTGATTATATCAGAATGGTTTTTCATGTGGATCTGATTAAGTTTAACAGTATGTTGTATATTTTGAGGGAACATATTGATGATGTGGATACGCTGATTGGTACACTGGGGCTTATGGAGACAGCGGTTGCTGTCTGGATATTCCGTCAGTCCCTGGAGAACGGATGGTGTCTGCCGGAATTTACAAAGCGCGAGAGCGTTGAGATGGAGTCAGGTTATCACCCGATGTTGGAAATGCCTGTGAAAAACAGTATTTCGGCAGAGAGAGGTGTACTGCTCACCGGCTCCAACGCTTCCGGGAAATCTACATTTTTAAAGACCATAGCAATCAATGCAATACTGGCTCAGTCAATACACACCTGCTCGGCAGACAGCTATAGGACCCCGTTTTTCCATGTCTATTCCTCTATGGCACTACGGGATGATATCAGCGGCGGAGAGAGTTATTATATTGTGGAAATCAAGGCTTTGAAGAGAATTCTGGACGCTGCGGCAGCGGGGGAGAGACCGGTACTGTGTTTTGTGGATGAAGTATTGCGAGGCACAAATACCGTGGAGAGAATTGCCGCCTCTACCCAGATTTTGCGTTCTTTAAGCGGTTCCGGTATTCTTTGCTTCGCAGCCACCCACGATATCGAACTCACGGGACTTTTGGAGAACGATTTCGACAATTATCATTTTGAAGAAGAAATAAAGGACGGAGATATCCGTTTCAACTATAGACTCCAGACCGGAAAAGCCACTACCCGCAATGCCATCAGACTGCTGGAATTGATAGGATACGATGAAAAAATCATTGAAAAAGCTGCCCGTCAGGCTGAAAGTTTTCTCTCTACCGGAGCATGGGAACTGACTTGACGTCAGTGTGCAGCATTGATATACTAAATTCAGAAGTCCGAGTGTGTAGAACAAATTAGGATATGCGGCATTTAAAAACCTTTAAATGTAAAGAAATGTGAGGTCATAATTATGGTAAATCTTGTTGAATTCGGAAGAATATTTTTATCCTACGGTCTGCTCCTGCTCATAATTGTTGCAGTTTGTGCCGTAGCTGTCTTTATCGGTATTACCCTGGCAAAGAAAAAGAACGCAAAGAAAGCGGCAGCTGCAGAAGCGGAAAATGTCAAAGATAACGTCTGAGGAAGGATGCGCGTAAATGGTGCGCTTTTGAGAATTATGAACAGATTTACGACAATACTGTGGGATGTGGACGGTACCCTGCTGGATTTTTTATACTCCCAGAGATATGCGATTACCAAGTGTTTTAGGACTGTGGGAAGAGAGATTACCGAGGAACAGATAAAGAGGTACTCCCAAATCAACGATGACTACTGGAGACGTCTGGAACTTGGTGAGATAACCAAGAAGCAGCTTCTGACGGGACGATTTGTCACTCTTTTTGAGGAGTACGGAATCCGGGATATTGATTTGGAGGCTT
>JAEDMI010000246.1 GCA_016303085.1 Acetatifactor sp. | reverse complement strand
ATCGTCGTATTGACGCCCGAAGTCCATATGATATGGTGGCTACTCCCTTTTATGATTTCTTTATACCAGATTGGATAAAAAAGTGCAATAGTTTTAAGAAAATTTATCCATAGATTGAAAATATGGTGTAAACCAAGTATAATGTAAGCCATGGAACAGAAGAAAGAAAATCTGCGTTTTTGTAAAAGATGTCTGACCAGAGAGATGGCGGGCAGCGAGGAGACCTATAAGTCATTGAGAGATTACATTGACAATCTTGACCCGGACGTAAAGGCAGAAGAAGAACTGTACGAGAAACGGCTGTCTGTCTGTAAGGAATGTGATCTTCTGCTGGAAGGCATGTGTCGAAGCTGCGGCTGTTATGTGGAGCTGAGGGCGGTAATGACAAAAAATGTGTGTCCAAGAAAGAAATGGTGAGAAAGAGGGAATACTGTCATGAACGGAATTGTTTATGATGCCAGACGAATCAGAGCCTATGAGGCACTGTTTGCTTTGGGAGAATATGCCGGAAAAGACGGAGAGTGGCTTGACGGTCTGTGGGAAGGCCTTGTAGCGGACGCAGATCAGATGAAGGAGTTTATGTATTATCTGGATCATCATACCTTTTGCGATGAGGATGTCTGTAACGGCTACAGTCTCAGTGATTTGTATGTGTGGCAGATGGACAGATATAATCTGATTCGTGATATCGGCAAGAACACAGTGTGCTGCAACAAAGAAGCCATGGTGTTGAATACTTTTCAGACCATGTTGAATCTGAAAAAAGATCCTGCAACCTGGGTGCGGAGAATCAGTGCCGGCGAAGGGATGGATCAACTACAATAAGCGAGGTATATATGGAAAAACAGGAATTTTTGGACAAGCTCCGTCTGGCGCTGAACGGAAAGATAGCGCCGGAGACGGTATCAGATACAGTGCGTTACTATGAGGATTATATCAGCACCGAGGTGCGCATGGGTAAAAGTGAAGAGGAGGTTATGAACTCCCTGGGAGATCCCAGACTGATTGCACGTACCATCGTTGAGACAAAGGGTGGCCGGACGGCTGACAGCGAGGGAAGCACGTACAGCGGACAGAATGGCGGAAACGGTGAGGTGCAGAGGCGTTATCCTGCAGTGCCGGGCTGGGTTTGGCTGGTGTTGATTCTGATTATTATTGTTCTTGTGCTGAGCACCGTGTTTAAAATTTTGGCTATATTCTGGCCTGTCATTGCGGTGATAGCGCTGGTGGTTTTTCTTGTAAAGCTGTTCAGGGACTGGATTAATTAGAAACAGACAGAAAACATAAGAGCCATCGGAGGGGACCGATGACTCTTAATGAGGGGAGTATAAATATTATATAAGGGGAGTAAACAGATAAGCTATCTGTTTACAAGAATCATTATAGTACTTATTGCCTAAAAATGCAAGAATGAATTAGTACCAAAGTACCAAGCGAGTTTTGCATATTTTTTGTGCGATTTGCCATACTACTTCCTGTAACCGATAACCAACAGGAGGTAAGAATCATGGACAATAACAATAAGTTCAATAACACCAACAATTCTGATAACTGCAAGAACAGCCAGAACAACAATCAGAATCAGAACAACCAGAGAAACAACAACCAGAACAACCAGAACAACAACAAGAATCAGAACAATAACCAGAGAAACAACAATTTCTAAACTGGAAAGAGTCGATAGGGACACCATACGGGCGTCCCTATTTACATATTTTGAAAAAAAATGTATACTGAAGTTGTTTTGAATAAGTCAGTGAGGATATGTATGCGGAAGTTTGAATTAATTGCACCCTGCCATTTCGGAATGGAATCTGTACTGAAGAGAGAAATTACAGACCTGGGATATGATATTACCGAGGTGGCGGACGGAAGAGTAACGTTTTTCGGAGATGAAGAGGCTTTGTGTCGTGCAAACATTTTTTTGCGCACCGCTGAGCGGATTCTGATTAAGGTAGGCAGTTTTCACGCGGAAAGCTATGAGGAGCTTTTTCAGGGTACCCGCGGGCTACCCTGGGAGGAGTACATACCGGAGGACGGAAAGTTTTGGGTGGCAAAGGCAGCCAGCGTTAAGTCCAAACTTTTCAGCCCCTCGGACATTCAATCCGTCATGAAGAAAGCCATGGTGGAGCGGCTGAAACGTGAATACAAAACGGAGTGGTTCAAGGAGGACGGTGAAATCTTTCCTGTGAGAGTTTTTCTCATGAAAGATGAAGTGACAGTGGGCCTTGACAGCACGGGGGAATCCCTGCACAAGAGGGGATACCGGAAACTGACGGCCAAGGCGCCTATTGCGGAGAACCTTGCAGCGTCATTGATTATGCTGACTCCGTGGAATAAGGAAAGAATACTGGTGGACCCTTTTTGCGGCAGCGGAACCTTTCCCATAGAGGCGGCGATGATGGCAGCAGGTATGGCACCGGGAATGAACAGAAGTTTTACGGCAGAAAACTGGCCTCATATTGTAGCAAAAAAGAACTGGTACGATACCTTGGATGAAGCAAATGAGTTGGTTGACCTCAATGTAGATACAGACATCCAGGGCTATGATATTGATGACCATATGGTGAGTATTGCCAGGGAAAATGCGAAGCTGGCAGGAGTAGACAAGCTGATTCATTTCCAGAGGCGCAGTGTGGAGGAACTGAGCCATCCGAAAAAATACGGTTTCCTGATTACAAATCCGCCTTACGGAGAGAGACTTCAGGAAAAGCAGGAGATGCCGGCATTATATCGTGTGATTGGAGAAAGATTCAGGAGCCTCGACTCCTGGAGCATGTATCTGATTACGGCGTATGAGAACGCAGAGCGGGATATCGGAAGAAAGGCCGATAAAAACCGCAAAATATACAACGGAATGATGAAAACGTACTATTACCAGTTTTTAGGTCCCAGACCTCCGAAGGCGGGAAAGGTACACGTCGAATGAACGGGAACAGTGATAACGGGAAAAAAGAGAATATGAAGGCAATCTGTGTTGGCTGGACGGTATTCTTTTCTGTCTGCATGGCTGTGATGCTTTTGTTTGCCGCAAATAAGACCATTGTGATTGCAGATGTCTCTCAGGAACAGGTGGGGCTTTCCGTAAATCCGGTGCAGTCGGATAATGTCACCCGGGGGAGGGAACTACGGGTGAGCAAGACATACGGCGTGGAGAAAAGTTTTTGTGTTCCGCTGCCCAAAGGGGTGAAAGCTGAAAATGTGGTCATGGACCGGTACATGAACAGGGAACTTTGGCTGTACATTCAGGGTGGTGACGCACAGTTTTACGAGGAGAATGTCATAAGCGGGGACATTTCCCCGGTGCTGTCCGGCATGAGCGAGGAGCAGGAAGACGGTATTCTGTTGAAAATCTGCATGAACCGTGTACTGGAATACAGGAGTACCATGGAGGGAAATGAACTGACCATTGCATGGTATGAGCCGAATGAACTGTATGAATATGTTGTGGTATTAGATGCCGCAGGCGGTGCGGATGAGCGGGAAAAAGAACTGACGCTGCAGGTGGCCAGACTGGTACAGAAAAAATTTTCCGTGGAAAATGTGCGGCTGTATCTCATCGGAGCGGAGGATGCTGATGTTTCTTTCAACGATAGGGCAGGTTTTGCGGAGGAAGTGAATACCGATTTGTACGTCGGACTCAGGGCAGCTTTGGGAGAAAATTCTGAAGCCTACGGTATTTTCGGAATTTACAATGAGGATTATTTCATCCCTGATTTCGGAAATGTAGATTTGGCGGATCTTGTCACCAGAAAAGTTACCATTGCTTCCGGCAACCGGGCGGTAGGGCTTGAGGC
>JAEDMI010000245.1 GCA_016303085.1 Acetatifactor sp. | reverse complement strand
TTATATCACAAAGCACCCTTCTCATGAGTGCAGAGTCATCAACAAGCAGAATTTTTTTCGGCATTAATCAAACCTCTCTTTTCTTCGACTTTTTCTCTCTTCCTCAAAGATATACTTGATGATTTCTTCTCTGGTATCTCTGTCCATGTCATAATACTGCACGCGGTGCTCCCATGTTCCGGGGCGGTTCTCCAGTTCCCGCACGCTCAACACCTTTCCGAAAACCTCATACTTCTTTCGCTCACCGTTTTTCAACAGATGATAGCTAATGTAAAGCAGACTGTCCGGCTCGTATTTCTGTGCGGAAAGGAATCTCAAACCGCCTCCGCTGATATCCACGATAACACTCTGTTTCAGAGGCAGCCCCGGGGTCAATGCATAGGGCATTTTGCTCTCAATGGCCTGTATTTCCTCCTCCTGAAGGTTTCTGGCGCACATTTCCAATGCACAGCTGAACCTGTAGTATTCACGTCTCTGATACTTTCTCAGATTACTTGTCAGTTCCACCACAAGGAGATATACATTGTTGCTCTTATACCTGTCAATGATTCTGGCAAAACACTGATAAAGTCCTCCTTCGCCGTAAAAAACCAAATCGTACTCGCTGTCCACCGGAAGCAGAATCAGTTTTGTCTTTTCCATAGGCATGGTAATCTCCAGAGTATCCTCCGTAAGAATTTCCTGCACTGTGCTGTTGTAAATCTTTTCCATTCCGGTTCCCCGGTCCTCAGCTGTCCTTTCAACCGCCTGCAATTCGATTTTGTCTCCGACCTTAATAAATTTTGATATCATGCTGTTTCACCCGTCCTATATAAATCAATTTATCTTTTTCCTGTCACAATATGGGAGAAAAAGGCCGCCATGCCTCTCTTCGGCTGTCTCTCTTCCTCCTCTTTTCCCAAAAGTTTTTTTGCGATACTCTCATAAGCTACCGAAGACTTTGCTCCGGGATTCTGGAGAGAAACCGGCACCTGCTGCATTACCGCCCTTGACAGCTGTGCATCCTCGGGCACACAGCCCAGATAAGTCATGGGAATCTTCAGGTATCTTGTAACCACCGCATTCAGCTTGTTAAACAGTATCTGTCCTTCCGCTTCCTTTTCCACCCTGTTGGCTATCATCTTCACCTTGGTAGCCTCCTCATTGAACCGGGGATGCCGATACAGCGCCTTCAGAAGGGAATAGGAATCCGTGATGGATGTGGGCTCCGGTGTAGTTACCAGCAGGATTTCTCCGCTGGCTACCAAAAATTCCAGCACAGCATCGGAAATACCCGCTCCCGTATCCACAATAATAATATCTGCAATGGCATCCAGCTGAGCCAGATTCTGAATGATATACGTCAGATAATCCCTGCTTAAGTTGGTCATACCGGCAATTCCGCTGCCACCCGAGATAAAGCCTACCTCCATGGGTCCCCAGGTAATAATCTCTTTTATGTTCTTGCCCTGATAAATCAAATCACAAAGATTATGCTTCGGAACTGCACCAAACATGATTTCTATGTTAGCAAGCCCGAAATCGGCATCCAGAATAATTACCTTCTTACCCATCTTTCGGAATTGAATCGCCAGATTGATAGAAGTGTTGGACTTACCCACACCGCCCTTGCCGCTGGTAACGGTAATGACACGGGCCAAGGGCCTGGCCTGCTGGCTGGCTTTGATAATTCTCAGTTGTTCCGCCTGGTCCATATCCCATTCTCCTTTCAAAAGTTCCGTACTGTAAAATTACGCCCTGTTTCCCGTACTCAACAGCTGCTTTACCGTCTTCTGAGGGTTAAACTGCTCGATATCGTCGGGTACATTCTGTCCGCAGGTTACATATGCGATGGGAGTGTCTGTATACAATCTCAGATTCAGCAGACATCCCAGAGTAGCCGTCTCATCCAGTTTG
Source organism: Acetatifactor sp. (assembly GCA_016303085.1). GTDB lineage: Bacteria > Bacillota > Clostridia > Lachnospirales > Lachnospiraceae > Acetatifactor. The sequence goes on along the minus strand of JAEDMI010000245.1, from coordinate 1,904 downwards.
GTAAAAATCAACTGATAATCCGCCAGTTCCTTGTAGCTGGAAGCAATTCTCTGCAAATCCCTGTATTTCGTAGTCGCCGAGAGCACCAGAAAGGTCTGGTATTCTCCAGCCTCTCCCGCCGCATCCAGCAGCTGCCTCATCTTGTCCAGCAGTTCCTCGTTCTGATGGGAATGACCCGCTGTATCAATAAAAATATAATCATAGTCCTTGAAATCAGTGACCGCCGTCTTTAATTCCTCCTCCGTATAAATGACCCGAAAGGGAACTTCCAGAATATTGGCGTAAGTTCTAAGCTGTTCTGCTGCAGCAATACGGTAGGTGTCCGCAGTCAACAGCGCTACCTTTTTCTTCTCCTCCACCGCATAATGACTGGCTATTTTGGCGATGGTCGTGGTCTTTCCCACGCCGGTAGGCCCCATGAACAACAGCGTTCTGGGCCCCTCCTTTGCAGGGAGAATCCCCTCCGCCTTCCCGAATTTCAAAATCATTTTCTGATACACATTCGCCAGAATATAGTCAAAGGGAAGATTTGGCTTTCTGTTCTTTTCCGCGTCATCGATAATCTGATTGGCGTATTTCTCGTCCACCTCATTCTCCAGCATGGTATTGTAGAGCAGACGGATAAATTTTTCCTGTTCTCTGCTTCCCTCATCACCATCCTCTTTTCCGTTTTTTTCCTCCGGATTCTGAATGGGTAAAGACTCCTGCTGCGGCTGCTCGCTCTTCGTCTGCTCCTCCTGTCCGAAACGGCTCACCAACAGTGTCTGCAGACTGTCCAGTTTCTTCTCGATATTCTGAGAACTCTCGCTCATCATACCGGAAACATTCTGCTGCGCCCCCACATTCTTTTCCGGCTTTTCGCCGCTGCCGCTTTCGTTCCCCGTCTCCTCCCGTCGAACCGTTTTCAGGGAGTCACCTTCCTCTTCCAAAGCCACGGTAACCTCCACCTGCTTTGACCCGAAAAATCCCGCCAGTCCTTTCTTTTTTACATTTCGGACATTCATGATAACGATGCCGTTGCCCAGTTCTTTTTTTGCGGCTTCTACCGCCTCTTCTTCCGTTTTCCCCAAAAATTTTTTGATTATCATTATGCCGTCACCATCCCAACTGACTGTAATTCTACATTAGATTCCACTTCGTTATAAGATACCACAACAAGGTCCTTGTAGTAATCCTCCGTCAGCCGCTTAAAATACATGCGGACTATGGGAGAGGTAATAATAATCGGACTCTTGCCCAGGTTCTCCAGCTTTTGGATTTCCTTTCCCACCGAATCGATAATGGCCCGTGACCTGACAGGGTCAAGATTCAGAAAAGCACCTGTCTCCGTCTGCTTCACGCCGGACATAATCTCCTGTTCCACCTTGGGGTCCAGCGTAACCACGCTGGTGGTCTCATGGGCAGGAAAATATTTGGTAGATATGGCACGTTTTAAGCTCTGGCGCACATACTCCGTGAGAATATCCGTATCTCTGGTGGTGGGGGCATAGTCTGCCAGCGTCTCCATGATGGTAAGAAGGTCCCGGATGGAAATACCTTCCTTCAGCAGATTCTGCAGTACCTTCTGTACCTCGCCCAGCCCCAGCAGCTTCGGGACAAGTTCCTCCACCAGAGAAGGGTTGGTTTCCTTCAGGTTGTTTACAAGGTTCTGCACATCCTGCCGCGTCAACAGCTCAGATATGTACTGCCGGATAATCTCGGTCAGGTGTGTCGCAATGATGGAGGGCGGGTCTACCACAGTGTAGCCAAGGCTCTCCGCACGCTCTCTCTGTCCCTCCGTAATCCAGATGGCCGGCAGATGAAAGGAAGGTTCAAAGGTAGGAATACCCGTGATTTCCTCCTCCACATACCCGGGATTCATTGCCATATAATGATCAAAGAGAATTTCTCCCTCACTGACCTGA
>JAEDMI010000244.1 GCA_016303085.1 Acetatifactor sp. | reverse complement strand
GTAGACAGAGGTTAGAAACATGGATTTGAACGTCATCTGGCAGGATTACGGGCTGGACAAACTGGAGGCGGGAGTGCAACAGCTTTTTCCGAAGACGGGAATTTCCGCGGAGGAATTGCTGGGACAGGTGATGTCCGGGGATGTTTTCGGCGCATTGTCAGGGCTTTTTTCCGGAATTGTGTCTGATTTTACGAATCAGATGTGGGGCATGAAAAATATTTTTGTCTGGCTGTTGGTCCTGGGAATTGTCTCATCTCTGCTCACGCATTTTGTGGAAATTTTCGATATGCATCAGGTGGCGGATTTGGGATTTTATTTTATGTATCTGCTGTTTACCGCAATCCTTTTGAAATGTGTCGCTCAGGCGGCAGAGACGGCGTCGGCAACGCTGGGGAATATCACTTTGTTCATAAGGCTGCTGGTTCCGGCTTATTTGTTTTCGGTGGGAGTTTCGGGGGGAGCGGCATCGGTGAGTGTTATCTGTCAGCTGATGCTTCTTGTGATATATGGAGTGGAATATATACTTGCCGCCGGGGTAATTCCGCTCATCTACAGCTACCTGATGCTCTCCGTGGTAAACGGTATCTGGGTGGAGGAAAAGCTGACGCTTCTCATCGATTTGCTGGAAAAGGGAATCGGCTGGGTACTCAAAGGGGCAGTGGGCGTTATCACAGGTATCAGCATTTTTCAATCATTGATTACGCCGGTGGTGGATTCTGTCAGGAAATCCACGTTACAAAAGGTGGTATCAGCCATACCCGGAGTGGGAAATGCAGCAGACGGGGCGGTAGAGCTGGTGCTTGGTTCCGCAATGGTCATCAGGAACAGTATCGGTGTGGTTCTTCTGATTCTGATGCTGGTTCTTTGTGCGGCGCCACTTCTGAAAATCGGTGTGATAGCGGGAATTCTGAAGTGTGCCGCAGCGTTTATCGGAGTGGTCAGTGACAGGCGGATAACAGCCTGCGCCAATAGAGCGGGTGATGCGGGACTTCTGCTTTTCAGGACGGCAGGGACAGCCATGCTGCTCTTCCTGATTTCCATTGCTGTTGTTACCGCTTCGGGAAGCATGTGAATAGGACACTGAATTGGAAGGAGGTAATATGCGTAACGCACTATTTCAGGCAATCTGTAAGGTTGGAATTTTTATGATATGCGCCCAGGCGATTATCCATTTCAGACCCCGGGAGGCATATGAAAAATATCTGAAACTTTTGGTCAGCGTGATGATACTGATTCAGCTGTTTCTGCCCTTTGGCGGATTTCTGTTGGGAGAGAGCGTGGGTGAGACAGCCGAAAGGCTTGCACTATTCCGTGAGAGGCTGGAGCAGGAGTTCCGCCTTTCAACCCTTGAGGCAGAGGAGACAGATAAGCTGCTGGAACAGATGACGCTGGAGGAGGTGCGCAGACGGATGGCGGAACAGGAGAGTGAGAACGTGGAGGAGAGCCGCACGGCAGAATTGACATCCGAGATTCACGTGTCGGTGGAACCTGTTGAGTTAGAAAGTAGAGATTGAGGAGCAGGCATGATGAACAAGGCATGGAGGCAGTGGTTTAAAAAGAAAGACAATTTTATCATTCTGATACTGGCGGGGATTCTCCTGTTTGTCATCGCACTTCCAACGAAGAACGGAGCGGGTAATCAGTCGGAGCGGGGAATGACTTTATCGGACAGCAGCGGAGTGAGTGGGACGGGAAGCAGCGGAACGGATGGAGCGGAAGGTATGGGGGCGGAAGGAACAGCGGAAGATTATGCCAAAGAACTGGAACAGCGACTGACAAAAATTTTATCGGAGATGGCAGATGTGGGAAGGGTGGAGGTGATGATAACTCTGAAATCCTCCAGAGAGTTGGTGGTAGAGAAGGAGACGCCGGTAAGTCGTTCCACCACCACGGAGACAGATGCCCAGGGCGGAAGCCGGACGGTGAACACCAGTGAAATGGAGGAAAACGTAATTTACAGTACCGACGGCAGCAGCAACGAGCCTTATGTGGTGAAGTCTCTTGCACCGGAAATCGAGGGGGTGCTGGTGGTGGCGGAGGGTGCCGGAAGCGGTACCGTGAATCGTACGGTAACGGAAATTGTGCAGGCTCTTTTTGATGTGGAGGCTCATAAGGTGAAGGTGGTTAAGATGGGGATGAAATCGGAATGAGCACAATCATATATTTGCCTTTGAACTCATACAATGAAATAGTAAAACGTAGAGGAAGGGAAAAACGTGAAAAACCTATTTAAAAAGAATCAGCTTATGATAACCGCTCTTGCAATTATGATTGCAATCGCAGGATATCTGCAGTTTGCGGGAAACAGTCTGGAAGAGGAATACCTGACAGTGGATGACACAAATGTATACTCGCAGGATGCAAGCATGACAGGCTCCGGCGGTATACTTACGGAAAACTATACAACGGAGGAACTGCTGGATTTGTCCGAGGAGGATTTGTTGCTGTCGGGAGTGACGGAAATTGACAGTCTGGATTCTGATTTGGAGGATACTCCCGTGGACAATTATCTGGATACGGGTCTGCAGGTTTCCGAGAACCTTCCCACAGCCGAGCAGGCGGAAACACCGGAGGAGGGAGAGATTCCCGGAGAGGCAGTGTTTACTTCAGGGACGGGTACAGCGGTACTTTCCGAGGCAAAGCTCTTAAAGGAGCAGACCCGGGCGAAGAATAAGGAGACCTTATTGGAAATCATCAACAGCACAGGCCTGACCGACGAGCAGAAGCAGGAAGCGGTGGACAGCATGGTGCAGATGACAGCCATTGCAGAAAAGGAGGCAGCAGCGGAAATTCTGCTGGAGGCAAAGGGATTTACGGATGTGGTGGTGAGCATCAACGGAGATGCGGTGGATGTGGTGGTAAATGCGGCTTCGCTGGATGATGTCATGCGGGCACAGATTGAAGATATCGTGAAGCGCAAGACGGAAGTGGAACCCCAGAATATCATTATCAGCACAGTGAGCCAGTAAAGGAATAAAAAAAGCAGTATAACTTACATATAAAATGTGATATACTTTTGTGTAAAGCACAGTGTACGAAAGGATGTAAAAATATGAAGAGAGTTTTTCTGATTGTACTGGACAGCTTCGGGATAGGAGAGATGGAGGACGCGGCTTCTTACGGTGATGTAAATGTGAACACCTTAAGGAGCGTGTCCTCAAGTCCGTATTTTGACCTGCCTCACATGAGAGAGCTTGGTTTATTTGATATCGATGGTGTTACGGTGGGAGAGAAAAAAGGGAGTCATACAGGGGCAATCGCCCGCATGACAGAACGCTCCAAGGGGAAGGATACCACAATCGGTCACTGGGAGATTGCTGGCATCTATTCCCCTAAGCCCCTGCCCACCTATCCCAACGGATTTCCGCGGGAGGTTCTGGATGCCTTCTGTGAGAAAACGGGAAGGGGAGTACTATGCAATCTTCCTTACTCCGGTACGGCGGTGATTCAGGAGTACGGGGATGCACACGTCAGGACAGGAGATTTGATTGTGTATACCTCTGCGGACAGCGTATTTCAGATAGCAGCTCACGAGGAGATTGTTCCGGTAGAGCAGCTGTATGAGTATTGCCGCATAGCCCGGGAAATACTGCAGGGTGAGCACGGTGTGGGACGCGTCATCGCAAGACCCTTTATCGGACCTTTGGGCGGACCGTATACCAGAACCTCCCGCAGGCATGACTTTTCCCTTCTGCCGCCCTCGGTCACAATGCTTGACCAGCTTTCGGAGGCCGGTAAGGACGTGATTGCCGTAGGCAAAATCAAGGACATTTTTGTGGGGAAGGGTATTACAGAGGCGGTTTACACAGGCGGTAACGCGGAGGGCA
>JAEDMI010000243.1 GCA_016303085.1 Acetatifactor sp. | reverse complement strand
TCCAGTATTACCGGGAGAGATTGGATTATTAAACTGTTTAATTGAGAAATGGTATGAAAACTCAACCCTCTTTTACATGCAGATAAACACTCTGGTAGGCAGAGGTAAAATTTCTGGCCGGAATAACCTCTAGCATCACACTTGATCTACCGCACGCAACCTGAGAATATCACACGGCATTTTGTTTCATCCACTTCCATACTTTTAGTCGTATTTTAGAATACTTCCATCAGCTCTTTCTCAGTTTTCGACTGCGTTCTACTCTCCATCGTCCATTCTCTTCCACAATTCTTCTCTTACTTCTGGGTGCTCCCATAGCCAATCAATCAGCTTCCTGTCTGCTGGATACTGCTTCTTTCCTTCATCACCGGTAAGCAGCCAGTCCACTCCCACATCCAGAGCCTCTGCAAGTTTTGCTCCTGCTTTTCTTTTCAACTGGTATTTTCCGCTCTCCAGCATACTAATCTGCGGCTGTGAGATACCTGCCCTTCTGGACAGTTCCCACATACTCAGTCCCTTTTCCAGTCTTGCGCTTGTCAGCCGTTGTGCGGCTGCGCTTTTTACTTCGTCTTCAGCATCCTTATGGACTGCCTGCTCCACGCTCAGTTCACCTGTGAAATAGGACGGCTCAACATGAAACACCTCGCAGATTTTCTGAATCACACGTTCATCCGGTATCAAAACGTTTTTCTCAAATCGGCTGATGTGCATCCCCGTGTAACCAATCGGCTCACCAAAGGCTCTGAGCGACAGGCCCAGATATATCCTTAACTCGTGCATTTTTTTGTTCATTTTCTATTTCACCCTATTGACATTTTTAGAATTCCAAGTTATTATCTGTTTAATGTAACTTACTTATTATTAGAGGCCATAAAAATGCAAAACACAATCTACCACTGGATTTCTATTTCCGTTCTGGCTGAAATCACAAAACAATCTCCTGGAAAACTACAAAAGCTTTACCGTGAGATTATTCAGGATGATTGTGTTCCGCTGAATGACATTCCGAAGAACATACAAGATATCTATGTATCGGAGTATCTGCTCCGGGATCGAGTGATCGATTTCTCATTTCTTGATGCGATAAGAGATTATTCTACAAAGCCGCTACGCTCCTCCGATGTTCAATCACTGTTTCGTGAAATGGAGATGATGCGCAGGGCATACAAAATCTCTCAGGCATTCGCCTCATCCGGCACACTCACCGCACATCTGCGTGAACTTGCATCTGAATACCATATTTCCTATAGCACCTTAGCCAGAAGGAGATTTCTTTACATGAATAGTACACCGCTTTATAGGGCTTTGTCTCATTCTGCTTCTGCTGAAGATACCAAAGACTGCTATCGAACCTGCTGTCTATACTGCCGCGATCTGATCATCTTTCTCCATGAAAAACCCGGGAAAATCTCTGCGGCTAAAATCTTCAGAGACATTCGTGATTCTAAACCATTGCCATGCAAAACCTGCCCTTATCACCCTGATGTGAGAAATGGGCCTCACAAAAAAGGTGACTTTATCCCAACCGCAACCTGCTCACGCAATTCTGAATTTATGGTAAAGCCAAACTGCGATGATACCGTATGCTCCGTCATCCGAAGAATACCGGAACAGCAGGATGTCCTTGCTTGGGCAGGCGTAAGAGCTTGGGCAGCGCTCTACCATTACGCTCCTGCCAGAGAAAAGTCTAACATTGTGAACCGCGTGTGGTTCTCCGACCACAAAATTCTAGACTTGGAAGTCCGTACCAGGCAACGACACGACGGTTCTTGGGAAGTACAGCGCCCTTGGATTACCGCGATCATTGATGACGCAAGCGATGTCATGGTATCCTATGTCCTCAGCCTGAAACCAAACTCAGACTGCATCGCCGAGTGCTTTGCCAGAGCCTGTGCTTTCACCGTTGACACACCCTATTCAGGCATCTGCGATTACTTCTATATTGATAATGGCCGCGATTATCGTTCCAACAAGATGAAGGGGCTGCCTAACTCCGAACCCGAGCCGCTCTATCTGAACAAAGAGTTCGGTGAATCTGGAATCCTGGAATGGTTTGGAATCAAAGTCATTCACGCCCTGCCTTATCGAGGCCGAAGCAAAACGATTGAGTCAATCTGGAACACGATTGACAGAGAATGGATTCGCCCGCTCCCTGGTTACTGCGGTTGCAGTCCGAATGAACGCCCTTTTATACTGGAACAGCAAATCAAGTCCAATGAGCTCTATACTTTTGAACAATTCGCCGACTATTTTGCCGATGTGATTTATCCGAAGTACAATGATTTTGCTGTCACAAAGGAATCTCCGAATTCACTTTATCAGAGGCTTCCAAAAGCCAGTTCCTATGTGCCAACCTGGCGGACACTCAGCGTCCTGAAAAGTGTATCTGCTGAGCGGGTCATTCGCACCAAAGGAATCCAATACGGTAACAACCGTTTCTACTGGTGTTCCGAATTGGCGCCGCTCATTGAGCGAAAGAAGCGTACCAAATATCGTATCTTTGCTTTTGACACACCATTTAACCGGAACATCTCTGTGGTTTATGACCACAAGTACATTGGCGAGGCTCATTTGGTGGAGAAACTGAATGTGGTGGAGCAAAACCGATATAAGATCATCAACCATATTCGGCAGCAGCAAGCGCAGCACCGTTTTTACTCCGGAAAGCTGGAACAGCTGCATTCCATCGTCCTCCAAACGGATATTGCCGACCAGGTCTGTCATATTCCACCCGTGGACAACATTCGCTACGGACAGGCAATCGATACAGAAAAGGATTCACTAGACGCAATTGATGACACGTCTATCCCAGAGGAGTTAAAAGAAAAAGCAGCAGAATATTCCAAGAATCTGATGAACTTGGAGCCTTCTCTCGAAAAGCAAGGAAAAATTACGCAATCCTATCGGGAACTCGGCAGAAAACTCCGGGAATCCAAAAATCAGAGAAGAGGAGGCGATTGATCGTGAGAGAATCCATATTGCCAAGAATGTACACCGCTACACAGGATACTGTTCTCGGAGGCGTTATTCAACATGTGAACAGCAAGAAAATGGTCATTGTTTTAGGGGAACCCGGCGAGGGAAAAACCGTTACCATGCTGGATTTCTGCACACAATATCCGCATCCTGCTTACTATTACCGCTGTTCTCCAAACACAACAATGAACAGCCTTCTCGTTTTTATCGCTAACGCAATCGGCGTTCGGGTTGTAGGTGATAATGGCACAGTTCAGGATCGTATTCAAAGGAAGCTTCAAGATGATCCCAACTATTGTTTTGTATTCGATGAAGCGGAATATCTTGCCAACGGAAACGGTTCAAAGATTGATGTGCTTCGACAGATATTTGACGAAACGGATGTCCCCATCATCATCTGTGGTACTTATGTTCTGAAAGATCTGATTTCGGGAGAACGGAAAAAGGATCATAACATCACCCACAATCGCCCGCAGATATTCCGCCGTCTTCGAAAAGAAGAGTTCGACCGCATCGACGAGCGGGAAATACTCGACTATTTACGCCAACTGGAGCAGCAGTATGCCGTATCCTTTAGCTCCAAAGTAAAATCTGAACTGGTTTCCATCTGCCGCGACCGCCAAAGCGGTGGCCTTGGAAACTTCATAGAAATCATTGAACTTCTCTTCGATCAGGTTCGTCCAGAATGGAAAAATATCATCTATCAACTCATTAACGAATCCGGGCGCATCCTGCACACCCACAAAGAAAAGTCTCAATCATTCAAGGCAATTAAACATAGTAAAGAAGACCCCGAAAACACCGAAAATATCGAAAAATCCAACAACCCTGAAGCAGAAATCCCTTCACCAGTCGCAATTGAGGTCGACGCAT
>JAEDMI010000242.1 GCA_016303085.1 Acetatifactor sp. | reverse complement strand
ATAAACTTAATGAATATTTAAATAGTTTATTATGATAATATTAATTTAAAAGATGGGGTTTTATATCCAATACTTTATGCCATGTATTGCTTGCGGTACTCAGTGTCATCTGGGTATTGCCCATAGGTTATGTTATCCTGACTTCCTTCCGAAAGGAGGGCGGTTCTTACAAGAGCTACATCTGGCCCAGAGGTTTTACGCTGGATAACTATAAGAACCTGTTTCAGCCTACCAGCCAGATTAATTTCACCAGATGGTTTCTCAACACTCTGATAATTGCCCTGATCAGTACCGCCATAGCAGCCTTCTTTGTGTTGTGCGTATCCTACTGTATGAGCCGTCTGCGCTTTAAGATGCGTAAACCTTTCATGAACATTGCGTTGATTATGGGAATGTTCCCCGGTTTCATGTCCATGATTGCGGTATATTACATTTTAAAAGGACTGGGCTTTTTGGAGACGGGCCTGCTGAAGCAGATTGCGTTGATTATAGTGTATTCGGGAGGTGCCGGTCTTGGCTTTTATATGGCGAAGGGCTTCTTTGACACTATCCCCAGAACCATTGATGAGGCTGCCTACATTGACGGAGCAACCAAATGGGATACCTTTACCAAGATTACGATTCCGCTGTCAAAGCCCATTATTACTTATACCCTGATTACTACCTTTATGGGCCCCTGGGTGGACTACATTTTCGCAAAGGTTATCATGGGTAATGATACAAAGTATTACACCATTGCCATTGGTCTGTGGACGATGCTGGAGAAGGAGTATGTGGAAACTTTCTATACGCAGTTTTATGCGGGCTGTGTCATGATTTCCATACCTATTGCCATTTTGTTCCTGCTGACACAGAGATGCTATGTGGAGGGCGTGTCGGGAGCAGTCAAGGGCTAAGCCGGATGTCACCGAATCATGTACTTTGACGTTTAGGTGAAAATGCCGCTGCGAAATAACAGCGTTTATTTGGCAGCGGCTATATTTTTGTTCAAAATCGTCCAAAGGAGACGAAAAACATTGAAAAAAACAACGTTTCATTATACAAAAAAGATGGATAAGGAATATGAATATAAGGGGAATGACCTGGGGGCTGTATGCATGGGAGAAACGACTACCTTTAAGGTATGGGCACCTTTTGCCGACAGCGTTGAGGTGTGCCTTTACCCTGAGGGGGGTGACAGTATGGAACTTTCACCGGAAAGCCTGCCTCAGGAGGTTTGCCGCCGTGTTCCCCTAAAGGCGGAGGAACGCGGAGTGTGGACGGTGCAATTCCCCGAAAATATGCATGGTACTTATTATGATTATCTGATTGCAGGCGCAGGCAGTACCGTGCGCACCGCAGACCCTTATGCCAGAGCCTGCAGCTGTAACGGCTGCAGAAGTATGGTGGTGGATTTGTCCCGCACAAATCCGGAGGGTTTTGACAGAGACAGGGCACCGGAAAAAACAACGGAAAATATTATATGTGAGCTTCATATCAAAGATTTTTCCTATGATTCACGAAGCGGTATTCCGAAAGAGTACAGAGGGAAATATAAGGCATTTACCGTTGCAGATTCCGGCATGGAGTCCGGCGAGCCCACCGGAGTTGCTTATCTGAAGGCACTTGGTGTCACTCATGTTCATCTGTTGCCCTTCTTTGATTTCGGTTGGCTGGACGAGGCAGGAGATGACAGGCAGTTTAGCTGGGGCTATGATCCTGTTAATTTTAATGTGCCGGAGGGCTCCTTTGCTACAAATACAAAAGATGGAACGGTACGCATCCGTGAGTGTAAGGAAATGATTCAGGCCTTACATAAGGCAGGTATTCGGGTGGTTATGGATGTGGTGTATAACCATACCTTTGTGGCCGACTCCTGGTTGGAGCGCACTGCGCCCGGATATTATGTCAGGAGATATGAGAACGGAGCGCTGTCCGACGGCTCAGCCTGTGGAAGCGATATAGCAGTTGGCAGAGCGATGGTGGATAACTATATTGCAAATTCTGTGATGTACTGGGCGAAAGAGTATCATTTGGATGGATTTCGCTTTGATCTGATGGGATTGTTGACTACAGAACTGATGAACAGAATCAGAGAGGAACTGGATGCAGAATTTGGCGTAGGCGAAAAGTTATTGTACGGAGAGCCGTGGAGAGCAAATGAATCTCCCATGGAGGAGGGCACTCATGCGGCGTTGAAGGACAATGTGAGAGAACTTCATGAGAATATTGCCGTATTCAGTGATGATACCAGAGATACCATAAAGGGAGATGTGTTTTTGACCCGGGTTCCGGGTTTTGTCAACGGAGGCAGAAATCTGGAGGATAGGATTCTGGACGCTGCCGCAGGCTGGTGTGATAATGTGGACGGTTTTTGCCCAAAAAGCTGTAATCAGGTGGTAAACTATGTCTCAGCACATGACAACTTTACCCTTTGGGATAAACTGCTGCATACTTTAAGAGAAGAAAATGAGCTGGAACACAGAGAACTTTACGAGGAACCTTTTGCGGATATTATGGCGGCAAACAAGCTGGCGGCGCTGATTTATTTTACCTGTCAGGGACATATTTTCTTTCAGGCGGGGGAGGAATTCGGGCGTACCAAGTTCGGAGATGAAAACAGTTTCCGCTCTGCCCCGGAAATCAATATGTTGAACTGGAGCCGAACGGTTCGGTTTAGCGAGCTGGTGGAATATTATAAGGGATTGATTGCACTTCGCAAGATGTTGCCGGGATTATATGACAAGTCCGAAAAGGCTTCCCAGAGAATCAGTGGACAGACCATTCACAGAGAGGGTATGGTTTCCTTCTTTGTGGACAACAGGAACGGCAAACAGGCGGACGAGTGGGAATCACTGTTTATTATCTACAATGCATCCGATGCATCCGGCATTTTGGAACTGCCCGCTGGAGACTGGGAAATACTTGTGGATAAACACACTGCCAATTGCCGGAAGAAAGCGGAGAGCAGATTTGCGGTTGCACCCTGCAGCGGAATGGTGCTGGGAAAGAGAAAATGAGATTTCAGGAGAGGAATAGGATGAAATTTGTATACGGAAGGCAGGACTTTAAAACCTTTGAACGGGGAGAGGAGAACTGTTATCTGATGACTAACGGGCTGGGCGGGTTCTCCGCCCTCACCATGATTGGCTCCTGCAGCAGAAATGACCATGCGGTGCTTATGAGCTGCAGCCCGGCGGAAGCCCCAAATCATCGTTACAATATGATACATCGTCTGGAGGAAATTCTGGTAATCGGAGACAGAGAACTGCATCTTTCCTCTCAGGATTTTGAAACACATGAAAAAAGGGAAGAGGGCAGGCGCTATCTTTCCTCTTTTGTGTATGAGGATTATCCCGTCTGGCGCTATGAAGCAGAGGGCGTAGAGGTAGTCAGGCGGATTGTGTTGATGCCCGGTGCCAACACGGTGGGTATCTCCTACGGGATAGCAAACCGTTCAGGGGAGAGAATTGTGCTGAAGGTGCTGCCTCATCTTGAGTTTGTGCCTAAGGGTGCAAGACTTTCCGAGGAACAGAGTTTTACTTTTGAAGAGGGTGTGATTCATTCCAATGGAAGGAGCCTTTATTTTCGGACAAACGGAAGTGCGGAAGAATTGCCGCTTCAATTTGAGACGGATTTATATTATGCCTATGATGCCTGTGACGGCAGGGCGGAGAGCGGCTGTACCGCGGTGAATCACTGTGTCAGCTTTGCGGCGGAGCCCGGTCAGAACCGGGAGGGTGAACTGGTCTACGGCACGGAGCCTGTAGAGGAAACGGTTGAGGAGATAGCGGAGAAGCTGGTGTCCTATCGGGAGCAGCTTCGGAAAAAAGCAGGATTTTCCGATGATACTGCAGAAGCGCTGGCTGTGGCG
>JAEDMI010000241.1 GCA_016303085.1 Acetatifactor sp. | reverse complement strand
CCCTGTTCCCACCATATGTGTCGTCTCCCAGTGACCTGCCTCTCTAGCACCAGAACGCAGTGCTGCGTCGCATGTTTCACAATAATTCGTTTTGTCCCATTCTGCGGCCGACACCGTCATTCCCATCAGCAGGACAGCCAGGCATACAAGCGGAAGAAACATTTTAATCTTTCTTTTCATACGAAAACCCCTTTCTAAACTATTAAAGTTCACTGTTTTTGAATTCGAATAATACCTGGGACCATGTTACCCAGCCCTCTTGGTATTCCTCAATTCACTGTTGCATACAAAATGAATATCAATGGCAAGCTAAATCATAACAACAATTTCATCCTATGAAAACCCTTGTTACGTAAAACGACAAAAAAACGACGTTTTTGGTATAATCAGGGCATCAGGAACCGTCTCAGTGTGCCTGTCTTCCAGGCATTACTATCCTCTTCACAACACAGGGTATCTGAAGCAATGCGGTGAGAATCAAGCCGTATCCCCAGTAAACAGCAGCTGCGGATGCCCCTGTCACACATAGCAGCAGATAGATACCCCCGAAGAGAACCAGCCACTCTCGACATTTTTTTCTGAATCTGACCACCTCTTCGTCTGTCAGCCGGCGATTCTCCGAGTCCACCGGACTTACTACAGCGATACAGACGGATAGATAGAAAACTACACCACTAAACCAAATACTAAGAACAGTATGTTCAGCACAGAGGAAGCATAAGGTAAGAAGAATACCGGATATGAGCAAACAATTCCGTATCTTCTGCGCGTGATATCCTCCACTATACTTTCGTATAACCATAAAGGGAATAATGAACACTACCCGCAACGACACAGAACAAAATGGAGCTCCGAAAATCAGAGCCATTATCAGCGGCGAAAAAAGAAATGCTACACAGATTACTGCATATTCATATAACTCAATCTCATCTTCTGTGATTACACCTTGCCCGGCCAACCATACTGCAAGTGCCTTGGGAATATTGGCTATCTTCATTTCTTGTACTTCTCAAGCTGCTTGGGTGCCTTAGGCTGGAAAGCCAATACACTTGAATTTGTATTTGCCTCGATGGATAACGCCTTACTTAACCCTTTTGCCATAGCATTTGCAATGACCTTTACTACTCTCTTCTGCATAATCACTCACTCCTTTCGTATAGTCTTTGCCATTGATATTACAAAATAATTATATAGCAATACTTTCTGGCTGCAATATGGTTGGCATGGAAAGCACAATTATGTTGAATGTTGGTCAAATTGCGGATTTTTCCATAAGAAAATATATGCATGGCAGAAAAATCCTGAATAATATTTATTTTTTTAAATATAATAATACATGTATTGCAGAATTGTTCTGTAATGCATTCTTCTCTTTTACATAATATCTCGATAAAATAGCAATAAAGGAGAGGGCCTATTATGAGTGATCAGTTTGAAATGATTGGAAAAAGAATAAAGCAAAGACGAACAGAACTAAAAATAAAGCAAAACACATTAGCAGATATGGTTCATGTATCAAACAATCACTTATCTGCGGTTGAATGCGGGCGCGAACGTCCCAGTCTTGAAACAATTCTGAATATCTGTCATGAACTCAATACTACGCCCGATTTCATTTTGCTTGGGAACATGCACCCAAATGATGTTCCTCAAAATATTGCGGATGGTATTCGATTATGTAATCCGGAAGACCAGAAGCTCGCAAGAGACTTTATTGAATTGTTAATTGAACGGCGGCCAACGAAGAAATAATTATTTCGAAACACAATTTCAGATTGATTATTTATATCTCGAAACGACCAAAATCGAAGGATTTTGGTCGTTTCGTGTATAGAGCCCTTTTCAATCTGTCTTTGGAACGATATACTGTTTTTACATGCATTTGAAAAGGGGAACAAACTATGCGAATTCTGATCTGTGATGATAACCGGGAGATTCAGGAGCAATTGGAAAAATACATCAGGGTGTTTTTTTCACGGGAGGGTCTTGCCTGCCCGGAGATCGATACTTTTGACAGCGGGGAGGAATTGCTGCGGGATCCGGGTGCGAAGGATATTGTGTTCCTGGATATCGAGATGCCCGGGGTCAGTGGGATATTTACCGGCGCGGACTTGAAGAAGCAGAATCCGAATGTGTTGATTCTGATTCTCACTTCCTATTCAGAGTATCTGGATGAAGCGATGCGAATCACAGTGTATCGCTATCTCTCCAAGCCGATAGAGAAGGAACGGCTGTTTCGTAACCTGCGGGACGCGATTCAGACATACTCCTCCTCCAATACACAGCTTGCCGTTGAGACAAAGGAGGGCGTAAAAACTGTCTCTGCGTCTTCTGTCATATATATAGAGGCTGTGGGACACAAGGTCAGCGTCTATACTACCTCCGGCTGTCTGCTCTCCGTTCATCGTATGCAGTACTGGGAAGAACATGTCCCCGATAACTGTTTCTTCCGGACACATCGAAGCTTTATCGTCAATATGAAGCATGTAACCGATTTTGACCGTTCCAAGGTATATCTGTACGACCGAAAATACTCCGCCTACCTGACCAGGCGCAAATATCAGGAATTTAAGGAGCGTTATCTTCGATTTCTAGAATATACAAAATAGGGGAGGAAACCATGGAAAACAGTCTTCTGTACTTATTTATCTATCTCGTGGAGGGAGGTATTCTCTGGCAGTATTGTCATACGCTTTTTCCTCCGAAGCACAGATTGTCTCTCCGCACAGCGACACTTCTGTTGCTGTATACTGCTCTTGCCTTCCTGTTTTCCCTGCATCTGATGCAGCTGAACATTCTGTTCTTCCTGATAGCGAACTTTCTGTTTCTGATCAGCATGTTCCGCATTTCCTGCCTGTCCGCATTGTTTCACGCCTCGCTGACAACGGCGATCATGGCTCTGAGTGAATTGGCGGTATTAACAGTAGTGCCAAATATCGCTTACAATTTCAATCAGTCGTTTGATTATCAAAAACGGCTGCTGTTTCTGACGATCTTCTCCAAGCTGCTCTATTTTATGATCGTGTTTGTACTGTCGCATGCACTTTCAAAACAGAAGGAGTCTGCGGGGATGAAGCGTAAGGAGATCTGCCTTCTGCTGATCGTTCCTCTCCTGACTGTATGGATCGTCATCACATTTTTTTACATCTGCTATCAATACATGCTTCCCGAGAAAACGTATACCATGGTGCTGATCAGTTCCCTCTTTCTCCTGATCATCAATGTAGTGACATGGATGATCTATGGTTTTCTTCTGCATCAGAACCAACAATTTACGGTAGGTCTGCTGCAGCATCAGAAAGAATCCTTTCTGGCAGAACACTATCAGATCCTGCTGAGACAAAATGAGGAACAGCGCTTGCTCATCCACGATATGAAAAGTCACCTGCAATCCATCTCCCTTCTCAACGAACAGCGGGAAACCGACAAAGCAGGTGAATACATCCGGCAACTTTTATCCTCTGCACCGCTGAAAAGCTCCACACATTACTGTGATCATCAGCTGCTGAATGCCATCCTCTGCTTCTACGACAAGAAGTGCTTTGACCAAGGGGTGTCCTTCCACGCTGATATCCGCCATCATGCCGCAGATTTTCTGTCGGAAAAGAATCTGACCTCTCTGTTCTGCAACCTGCTGGAAAATGCTGTGGAAGCGGCAAAGGATTGTGAAAAGGGATTTATTGATCTCTCCCTTTCCGATCAGGACAAAACGGATTTTATCGTGTTGAAGGTGACCAACTCCTGTCTTTCCGATCCGTTTCGGAATAATGCAGAGCTGCACACCACCAAACGGGATACGGTCAAGCACGGTTACGGGCTGAAAAGTATTCAAAAAGTGGTAGATACTTATCATGGCGATATGCAGATGTACTAT
>JAEDMI010000240.1 GCA_016303085.1 Acetatifactor sp. | reverse complement strand
AAGCTGTGACTGTAATAGGAAAAAACTGTTATGTGAAGGTGAAGCTTGAAACTGGTGAGATACAGTACAGGAGTTTTCTGTCCGGAGGTGCGGACGGAGATAATTACTGGGCGATGGAGGGTCTCACGGAAGGAATGGAATTATGCTTAGATTGATGCTACAAAAACTGAGGCATAAAAAATGGATGAACTGCTGTCTGCTTCTGGGAAGCATTCTGCTGATTGCCACGGTGGTCAGTTTTCCCCTGTATCAGACGGCAGCCTATGACAGGATGCTTCAGGATGAGTTTCGAGACTATTTATCGGTGGAGGGGAAATGGCCGACAAAGGTATCCTTGGTGATACAGTCAAAGAATGATGAGGGCGGCGGTTCCATCAGCCGCGCGGAGAACCTGTTTGCAAATATGAGCGCTGATTTCGGCGTGACGGAGGAGGAATCTATCCGATATTATCTTCTGGCCCCATCGGAGGTTTCCTCTGCTATGGGGAGGGAGGTCATCAAGGGCTTATCGCTTCGTCTGGCGATGCGCTCCAATCTTCCCGCCCACGCAGAGATTTTAAGCGGGGAAATGTATTCCGATACCGGACTGACGGAGGACGGAAGCATTGAAGTGGTGGTCAGCGAGGCAGCCATGGTGAAGATGAATCTCCTGGTGGGAGAAACCCTTATCTTTAAAAACATGAAGGATGCGGACGGCAATGAAATCCGCCTTTATGTGAAGGGAGTGTACGGTCAGTCGCAGCGTCTTGACGATTACTGGCAGGAATCGCCGGAAGACATGACGAATGTCTGCCTGATGAACGAGGAACTGTTCCGGCGTATGTTTACCGGCGAAAACGCCGGCAAATTTTCCGTCACCTGTCAGTATCATTACCTGTTTGAGTACAGTGACATCACGGCGCCGCAGGTAAAACATCTGATGGAGAGAACGGATTACCTGACGGGTGAGAGCCCTTACCGCAGCATCATTAAGGAACCGGATTACCGGCAGACACTGGAGACCTATACCAGAAAGCAGGACCGAATCAGGGCTACCCTTGTCATCCTGCAGGTGCCCGTGCTGATTCTGCTGGGAGCGTTTTTGTTTATGATTTCGGGTCAGATGTATGAGATGGAGCGGAATGAAATCTCCGTCATCAAGAGCCGGGGAAGCTCCGGCGGACAAATCTTCAGGCTGTACCTCTATCAGAGCCTGTTTCTGACTCTGGTGGGCGGAGCGGTAGGAATCCCACTGGGTTCGGTATTCAGTATGATTCTGGGTTCCGCCAGCAATTTTCTGGAGTTTGACGGCAGCCGGACGCTGGAGATTACTTATACCCCGCAGACTTGGATATATGCCGGCGCGGCAATGCTTATCACGATGCTGAGCATCACGATTCCCGCCATCCGCCACAGCCGCGTCACCATCGTAAATCTGAAACAACAGAAAGCGCTGAAGAAAAAGAGGCTCTGGGAGAAGCTGTTTCTGGACGTTATCCTCTTGGGAGTATCTCTTTACGGATATTATAACTTCCATAAAAATTCCGCTGAGCTGGGGAACGCAGTCCTTCGGGGGGAGACACTGGATCCCCTGTTGTATATAAGCTCTTCCCTGTTCATCCTGGGAATGGGACTTCTGTTTCTGAGACTCCAACCCTATATCGTGCAGCTGATTTATATGGTGGGCAAAAGGTTCTGGAAACCGGCCAGCTATGCTTCTTTTATGGAAAATGCCAAGAATGGCAGAAAGCAACAGTTCATCATGCTGTTTCTGATTATGACGATTGCACTTGGCATGTACCACGCAACGGTAGCCCGTACAATTTTGAGAAACGCCAGCGACAATGCTGAATATTTAGACGGAGCGGATGTGGTTCTGCGTGAAGTCTGGAGGCAGCAGGCTAGCGAGAACGGAGCCGCCACGGGAGTATATATAGAACCGGATTTTACTAAATATACCTCCATGGAGGGTGCGGAGAATTATACCAAGGTTATCAATAACACGGAAGCTTTTTTTGTACACAAGGATAAAGGAAGCAGTCTGTATAACGTATCGCTGATGGGGATACACACAAAGGAATTCGGCGAGATTACATGGGTTTCGGGAGAACTGAACCAGAAGCACTACTATGAATACCTGAACGAGCTTGCCGTGGCGGAGCGGGGGCTGTTGGTCTCAAGGAACTTCCAGACAATACTGGGATATGAGGTGGGGGATTCCGTCACAGTGCAGGTTGATGCGAAGGACAATTCCTCTGCTATCACCGGAAAAATCGTGGACTTCTTCGATTATTGGCCCGGCTATGCGAAGACCAAAACAGAGTTAAACCCCGACGGCACGACCTCCACCAACGAAAATTACCTGGTGGTGACTCATTACAATCTCCTGTATGAAAAGTGGGGATTGAAGCCATATGAAGTGTGGATCAGCCTGAAGGATGGATACGATTCCCGGTATGTGTACGACTGGATTCAGGAAAAAGATGTCCGTATTGCGAAGTATGTCAATCGCGCGGATGACAGGAAAGCGGCGGTGGAAGACCCGCTGCTCCAGGGCACCAACGGCGTCCTGACCATGGGATTTCTGGTGACAATTTTGCTCTGTGCGGTGGGATATCTGATTTATTGGATTATGTCAATCCGGTCCAGAGAGATGATTTTCGGTGTACTCCGTGCCTGCGGTATGCACAAGGGAGAACTGATTCATATGCTGTTAAATGAACAGATTTTTTCCGGCGTGTTCACTGTCTTTGCAGGAATCGGCATCGGAAAACTGACATCGGTGATGTTCGTGCCCATGCTGCAGCAGGCGTATGCGGCTACGAATCAGGTGCTTCCCATGAAGCTGATTACCGAGACCTCGGATATGATGCGGCTGTATCTTGTGATTGCCGGCGTGATGATAGTCTGCCTTGTGGTGCTGATTATGCTGTTGTTTAAATTAAATGTGACCAAGGCGTTGAAGCTGGGTGAGGAATAAACCGGAGGAACGGTATGAGTGAGAAGAATTATGTGATAGAAGTAGAAGGGGTGAACAGGATTTTTCCCGTACCGGGGGGCGAATTTCAAGCATTAAAGGATATTAATGTTTCCGTTCCCCGGGGGAACCTGGCAATCCTGAAGGGGCGTTCCGGCTCAGGAAAGACGACGCTGATGAATATTATCGGAGCCCTTGACCGCCCTACATCCGGCGCGGTGAGCATCAACGGAAGCCCTCTGGTAAGGATGTCCGACAGAGAGAGGGAGAATTTGAGGCGCAGGGACATGGGCTTTGTGTTCCAGGCGGTGTCCCTGATTCCTACCATGAATGCTTTCCAGAATGTGGAATTCTCCATGCGCCTTGCCGGAATCCACGCAGGCAGAGAGAGAGACAAGAGAGTGGAAGAGTGTCTGGGCATGGTGGGGCTTGGAAATCGTGCCCGCCATATGCCGGCGGAGATGTCCGGTGGTGAACAGCAGCGTGTTGCAATCGCCAGGGCAATCGCCCACAGCCCCAAACTGATTCTGGCGGATGAGCCTACTGCGGAGCTGGACAGTGCCATGGCGGCGCAGGTTGTGAAGCTGTTTCAGGAGATGACCAGAAAAGAAGGAATCACCATTCTGATGACCACCCATGATGTGGGGCTGATGGATGCCGGAGACATGATTATTGAACTGGAAGGCGGAATGCAGGTTCACCGCAATGAGGAGGAGTAGATATGCCGCAGGCAATGATACAGGCGGACGGTCTGGTAAAAATATATAAGACCAAGCAGACGGAGGTGCTGGCACTGCAGGGGTTGGATCTGACGGTGGAGGAAGGAGAACTGACCGCCATCATCGGGAACAGCGGAAGCGGTAAATCCACCTTCCTGAACATGATAGGCGGTCTGGACAGACCCAGCGCCGGGTCTCTG
>JAEDMI010000239.1 GCA_016303085.1 Acetatifactor sp. | reverse complement strand
GGATTTCGATAAGAAATCCGGTGTTTTTCTAACTTTTTGACGCAAAATGGAAGGGCGAAAAATGCATGTGGTGTTAGTTATGGTGTTACCTCACCCTTTGTGCAATGTGAATAAATGCGAAAAACCAACTTTTTTAGGAAAGTTGGTTTTCCTTTTTTTGTGAAAAATTCGAACTTTTTAGGTTCATTTGAGTCCGGTTTGTTGTACTGTTCCTTCTGTAAAATGTAGATGATGAATTGACGGAAACCTAAAAAGAAAGTAAAATAAACACAGAAGGTGATAATATGAGCAGTATTAAGACTTATACCGGTGTGATGTTTGATCCCTTGAATCCAGAATCTGAGCTGATTGATATTTTGGATATTGCCCATGCCCTAAGTATGCTTTGTCGGGCTAATGGTCACTTCAGAAGCTTCTATTCTGTGGGTCAGCACTGCATTAACTGTGCCATGGAGGCAAAGGCCAGAGGCTATTCTGAGCGTGTACAGCTGGCGTGTCTCCTCCATGATGCCAGCGAGGCTTATCTTTCCGACGTGACACGTCCGGTGAAGCATGAACTGCCTAAATATCTGGAAATAGAGAAACCACTGCAGGAATCGATTTGGCAGAAGTATCTGGGATTAGCATTAACTGAGGAAGAAAATAGCCAGGTCTTTCGTATTGATGACGCAATGCTTTACCATGAGTTTGTTGCTTTGATGAGTACTCGCTTGTCATCGGAAGAACCGGGGCTGCAATCAAAGCCTGAGTTTTCTTTTATGGGATTTGAGAAGACAGAGAAAACATTCCTGCGGTTATTTCACACGCTGAGCAGCGATGCGAAGGATTATGTTGCTGTCGGCATTGACTGGATGAAACCCTACTGGTTGGCAGCTGAGATTATTGGTAATGAGGTTAGTATTAGAAAGCTAACTCATATCACCGAAATCAATGAGCGTTATTGTGATGCGGATGCTGTTTTGATTGATATTCCGGTTGGACTTCCTGAGAGCACAGAAGAAGATTGCTCTCGCCCAGATCGCCAGGCAAGGAGTTTACTTTCTGGAAATCGTAAATCCACCATATTCCCTGTGCCATGCAGACAGGCGATTAGTATGGAAACATACGAAAAAGCCAGCGCTGAAAATGAAAGGGTTTTGGGTAGAAAGCTGACAAGCCAGTCCTATGGATTCTCTAAGATGATTCGCCAGGTTGATGATTTCCTGGACACTAATGTTGTATGGAAGAATCGCATTGTAGAAAGTCACCCGGAAGTGGCATTTCAGCGACTGAACAACGGAAAGGGCCTGCAGTACTCCAAACATACTGAAGCGGGTATTGCAGAGCGCATTGCTATCGTGCAGTCTTACGGAGTAGATCCCGTTCCTTTATTTGCGGGCTTTACCGCTAAGCAACATGAGGACGTTCTGGATGCAGTTTGCCTTGCTCTGACGGCAAAACTGGGGTGTGAAAATGGATTCCAGACGATACCCGACACACCGGTATGTGATCGCCGGGGTTTGAAGATGCAGATGGTCTTCGGGAAGTGAGGTGCCTTTCATGAAACAATTTAGTGAACTTACAAAGTACATTCCAATGATTGAGCAGAATGAGATCGGTCATTGGCAAATAGATCGGGAGAATGACGGCACACCGGAGCACCCAATCCAGTTTCCCTTTGTGATTTATTCTGAGATGGTAAATCAGTTTGTTCATGATGTGTATGCATTAGTTGATCAGCATCCGGAATGGGAACTGAATCATTACGGTCAGATTCTCGAAGAAAACGGCTTGAGATGGGACAGTAAATCCATGAGCAGTGCAATTGTAGAGGATCTGGATGCAAGATGCATCTGTGCGTTACTGGTAGGTGCAGTTCGGGCAGAGCGATTCTGTGACGGTGCTTTGATGAGCTTTTTCAAAGATGGCAGCATCAAACGGTGGCTCCAGCGCTTAACAGAACTGGATCAATGATGGGAGGAAACGGTATGGACTTTACTGGCAAAAAGGTAGTACATAAAGTGTGGGGCGAAGGTGTTGTAACACTCCATAGTCACCCTTACGTCAAGGTGCAGTTTGCAAATGAGACGAAGATGATTCTATTCCCGGATGCGTTCAAAGAAGCAACCGTTTTCGCAAACAGCGACGATCAGAAGGAACTTCATCAGATGATTGCACAGCATGAATGGGAGAATCTGAAAAAGGCAGCATACTGGACGACCAAAGTGCCGGAAAAGCCTACTGCTACACCCAGAAGAACTACCACAACAGCTTCTAAAATGCCTAAGAAGATTGACCGCCCTAATATTGTTTTTAAATGTAATTTCTGTGACGGCGGCAGTAACAAGTACCACATTGGCTATATGGGTGCGTGCTCGGACAAGCAGATTCGCTACAATATCCAGGTAGCCCATCACAGTTGGTGCAGCGACCCTACTTGCCCTTGCTTCCAGTATCTCAATGGCGAAATTGGTAGATATCAGCTTGATGAATTGTGCCGTGACGGGGGCTTCGTTTGTTATGAAAGCCAGATGCTGAAAGAATGGACAGCCTTCGCGGGTTTCGTCCTAAAGGAGGGCCGTAAGGATGAACCCAAGAAAATAAGGAATGTTCAGATTAACAGTCTGGCAGTACTGACGACCCGTAAACCGGATATGCCTGAAGAAGATAGATTTATTTTCGGCGTATTCCTGGTGGATGATGCGGACGAGGGTGACAATCTTAATGAGGGTTTTGTGAAGTCCAATTCTCAGTATCACATTGAACTGACTCCGACAGAGGCAGTACAGCTCAAATTCTGGAACTACCATGCCAATGATAACAGTCCTGAAAAGGCTGCATGGTCCCAGGGCTTGTACCGGTATACAACGGATATAGAAGCAGTACAGATTCTCAAAGATATTGTTGAGGTCAAACGAGTTCCCGCAGAGAAAAAGTTTGCGGAAGAATTCTTAGCGCACTTCTGCAAGATGAAAGGGCTTAATCCCGCAGAGATTCCCGAACCCAATGGTGCTTTGAAGAGATAAACAAGCAGCCGACACCGTTATTGGTGTCGGCTGTGTGCTTTATGGGAACATTATAGGGCAGATGAATATCTTCCAATAGTTTTTGCGCCTGCAGATAGGATTTGATATCGGAGACAGTTTGGTATTTTGCGGTGATTACATTATACCATACATTGGGTCTGTACTGCTTTTTCTATTTCGGATTTTCGACTAAAAAGTTGGAATTTCTAGGGGGGCGAAGTTTGAGTACATAATCTTTTTGATCTTCATGTTCTCTTCTCCAATCGTCTCTTTTCTTTGCTTGTTTCGATCACATGACGGACCGCAATAACAGGGTGATGAAACACCATCCGCGGTCCGGAAAACCGCATGACAGCCCGGATCTGCGAGCGCATCTCCGGCTTGTAACAATGCACCTTACAGTTGGAGCAGAAGGTTTTTGCCTCCATGAAGGGGCACCTGTCGCTGCGCTGCCGGGCGTAGGTGTTCAAAGCGGCGCAGTCGGGACAGAGACCCTTTCCACCGTGTTTTTTCCGGCAATATAGGGCAATCATCTGGGAGACAAGCTGCTTCTCCCGTTCTCGCTTGCTCTGTGCGTTCATCAGCTCATCCTCCCATGATCCACAGAATAAACCTTGTTGGCGATACGCGTTGTGGATATTCCGCAACATCGATGGAACGCACATAGGAGCTTTTCTGTGCGGGAATATAGATGGTTTCCAAATACATTTCTCCGGATTCCTGTAATACCATAGTAACACCTCATGCAAATGTTTTTTCAAGCATACCACAATTACGCCTGAATATCAAGAATCCCCAACAGCAAAGGGTGTATCGATATTTTTTCAAAAGGGGATTGACAGATGTGACCACCCAGGCGCAAATTGTCCGGCAGATGATGGAGCTGCGGGACACCT
>JAEDMI010000238.1 GCA_016303085.1 Acetatifactor sp. | reverse complement strand
GGGGAGATGCTTTTAAAGGAGACAATTGAGTTAGCGAGGACGGCGGGGGAGGCAGGTATCGTTATTTTTGGAGAACCGGATTACTATCCCCGCAGAGGGTTTGTTACCTGCGATAAGCTGGGCATTACTACCGCAGACGGCGGCAACTCGGAGGCTTTCCTGGGGTATGAATTGATTCCCGGAGAGCTGAAGGCATTTGGCGGAAGCTTCTGCGAACCTGAAATGTTTGAGGATTTACCACCGGAAGAGACAGAGAAACTGACAAAAAAGTTTCCGCCTATGCAAAAGCAGTTTTTCCCGGGACAGTAGGATTAGTATCTTTGCTTTCCGCTCCTTAGATGATATAATGAGCGCAAAAGAAACAGTTACAGAAAATGTGAGGACAAAAATGAAGGGAAATCCGACTTTTAAATCAGGCTTTGTGACATTGATAGGCAGACCAAACGTGGGAAAATCTACTCTGATGAACAAACTCATCGGACAGAAAATAGCCATTACCTCCGGAAAGCCACAGACTACCAGGAACCGTATTCAGACGGTGCTGACCACGGAGGAGGGACAGATTGTGTTCCTGGATACACCCGGCATTCACAAGGCGAAGAATAAATTGGGAGATTATATGGTGAATGTGGCGGAGAGAACCATGGAGGAAGTGGACGTGATTCTCTGGCTGGTGGAGCCGACAAACTATATCGGTGCAGGAGAGCGTCATATTATTGAACAGCTGAAAAAAACGAAAACTCCGGTGATTCTTGTCATCAATAAGACAGACACCGTAAAGCGGGAAGAGATTCTTTCCTTTATCGATACCTACCGGAAGGAAATGGACTTTCAGGAAATCGTGCCTGTGTCCGCACTAAAGGGAGAGAATACAGATGAATTGGTAAAATGTATTTTTAAATATCTTCCCTACGGCCCGGCGTTCTACGATGAGGACACCGTGACAGACCAGCCCATGCGGCAGATTGCGGCGGAACTGATTCGGGAAAAGGCGCTGCGGCTTTTGGAGGATGAAATCCCCCACGGAATTGCTGTGAGCATTGAAAGCATGAAGGAAAAAGGAAAAATCTGCCATATCGAGGCAACCATTATCTGCGAGAGAGAATCCCACAAAGGAATTATCATCGGCAAGGGAGGACAGATGTTGAAAAAAATCGGTTCCTCTGCCCGGCCGGAAATTGAGGATTTGCTGGAAATGCAGGTAAATCTGCAGCTTTGGGTAAAGGTGAAAAAGGACTGGCGGGACAGTGATTTTCTCCTGAAAAATTTCGGTTATAATCAGAAGGAAATCAGCGAATAGAAAAGGGGCATTCTGCAAACTCTAAAATCGAGAAATACGATGGAATCGGGGGAAGCGCAGAATGAATAGGGAATACTGGAAGAAATTTGAAAACAGCGGAAAAATAGAGGATTATCTGGCTTTTCTGTCCTGCGAAAGACGGAGGGAAGTCGGAGAAGGAGCGAAGTCAGGAGAAGGCGGGGATGCAGGAATATATCATAGTAACGGGAATCATATTGAAGCAGTCTCCCGTGGGGGAATACGACAGACATATCAGCCTTTTGACTAAGGAAAGAGGAAAGCTTTCTGCTTTTGCAAGAGGAGCCAGAAGACCGGGGAATAAGCTGGCAGCAGCTACAAATCCTTTTTCCTTCGGAACCTTTAAATTGTACGAAGGCAAAAGTTCCTACACTGTTGCGGATGCGGATATTCAAAAGTTTTTTGAGGAACTGAGAACGGACTACATCGGTGCATGCTACGGCATGTATTTTGCGGAAGTCGCTGATTATTATACCAGAGAAAACAATGACGAAAGGGAGATGCTGAAGCTGTTGTACCAGTCTCTACGGGCACTCTGTGCCCCATCGCTTCCAAATCCTCTTGTAAGATGTGTGTTCGAGTGTAAAGCAATTGCCGTGAACGGTGAATTTCCGGGAGTTCCTGATGACAGAGAACTGGAGCCGGGTACGGTTTATGCTCTGCAGTACATAGGGGCAAGTCCCGTGGAAAAACTGTATACCTTTACTGTATCGGATTCTGTTTTGATACAACTGCAGCAGGTAGCGGAAGCCTATATGAAGAAATTTGTGGGTCGTGAATTTAAAAGTCTGGAAGTTCTGCAAACTCTGTGTTGAAAAAGCAGAATGTTTTTGATACAATTACTTAGCACAGAAGGCAGGAAAACGGTCTGAGTGCGGAAAATGAGGTTAATTTATGAAAAGATGCAGAAAGTTGGCCGCCCTTCTTGGCGCGTTGGCGCTGGCGCTTGTGGGATGTGGGAAGCAGAGAGTGCCTGATACCGTTGAGGAAACCGCGATTGTGGTGGATAAAAACGGCGGGGTGACGTATCATCTTGTAGGAGATTTTGAAAAGGATTACTACGACCTTTCGGAGCTGGCATCCATGGCTTCGGAGGAAGCGGCGGAATATAACGGAATGAAGGCATCCGGAGAAGAACGTCCGGTGACAGTGGATAAGGTGGAGCTGCTTCCGGAAAATGCGAACAGGGTGACGATAAAATATCTGTTTGACGGCACCGAAAGTTTTTCCGAGTTTACGGGAAATATACTCTTTTACGGCACAGCAGAAGAAGCGTTCAGCCGTGGATATCGTTTGAAAACAAATCTGAAGAGTGTGAAGGACGGCACTTTGCTGACAGAAGAACAGTTGAAGCAGGATGGCGGAAAAACAGTTGTTATCACGAATACAAAGGCAGTCATCTATTGCCCGTCAACGGTTGCTTTTTTCAGTGAAGGAGTCACGCTTCGTGAGGATGGAAGCGTAGATGCAACCGGTGCTGAAGAGATGGTCTGTATGATATTGAAATAAAAGAAGAGAAGCCGTTTATGCGGCAGAATGTGAGGACAAGAACGAATGGAAAAAACAATGGACAAAATTGTAGCACTGGCAAAGGCGAGAGGCTTTGTATATCCCGGTTCCGAGATTTACGGCGGCCTTGCAAATACCTGGGACTACGGCAATCTTGGTGTGGAACTGAAGAATAACGTGAAGAAGGCATGGTGGCAGAAATTCATCCAGGAAAATCCGTACAATGTAGGTGTGGACTGTGCAATTCTGATGAATCCCCAGACATGGGTTGCAAGCGGTCATCTGGGCGGATTTTCGGATCCCCTGATGGACTGTAAAGAATGCCATGAGCGTTTCCGTGCGGATAAGCTGATTGAGGATTTCTGTGCAGAAAACAATATTGAACTGAAGGAAAGTGTTGACGCCTGGAGTCAGGAGCAGATGAAGAGCTTTATCGAGGAGCACAAGATTCCCTGTCCAAGTTGCGGAAAGCATAATTTTACCGATATCCGTCAGTTTAACCTGATGTTCAAGACCTTCCAAGGCGTTACCGAGGATGCCAAGAGCACTGTTTATCTGCGCCCCGAGACGGCTCAGGGTATTTTTGTAAACTTTAAGAATGTTCAGAGAACCTCACGTAAGAAGATTCCCTTTGGTATCGGACAGATCGGAAAGTCCTTCCGAAACGAGATTACTCCCGGTAACTTTACTTTCCGGACAAGAGAGTTTGAACAGATGGAGCTGGAGTTCTTCTGTGAGCCCGGAACTGATTTGGAATGGTTCCAGTACTGGAGAGGCTTCTGCCGTGACTGGTTGCTTTCGCTGGGCATAAAGGAGGACGAAATGCGTCTCCGCGACCATAGTCCTGAGGAACTATGCTTCTACAGCAAGGGCACTACCGATATTGAATTCCTGTTCCCCTTCGGCTGGGGTGAACTTTGGGGTATTGCAGACAGAACCGACTATGATCTGACCCAGCATGCTAACACTTCAGGCGAAGATATGAGTTATTTTGACGATGAGAAGAAAGAGAAGTACATACCTTATGTTATTGAGCCTTCTCTCGGTGCGGACCGTGTGGTTCTGGCATTCCTCTGCGCAGCATACGATGAGGAGGA
>JAEDMI010000237.1 GCA_016303085.1 Acetatifactor sp. | reverse complement strand
GCTCATCAAATAGTTTTGTAATCTCCGGATCAAACTGATGACCTGCCTGACGAAGAATTTCCGCCTCAGATAATCCCATTGCGCGGCATAGTATTTCTGTATATGCCGCAACACGTTTTACATGCTGTCCCGTCTCATGACTTTGTGTCTCCACAAGCTCCGAAAGCGATCCTACCAGAATCTGCTGCTCCTCGTACAATTCATTATTCTTATTAACAAGAGCTGTAATCAGTCGCTGAAGCTTACCCGTTATTCCTATACATATTATAGAAATGCACGTTTTCCTTTCCATCTTGTCCTATTATACCCTGCAAAAAATGCTGCGGAGATACACCTTTTCTATCCGGATGCATTGGAACTGATTCGCAGACGATTCTTCTGCATTCAGGAACAGCATACCCTGGGATACGAAGATTTTCTGTAGCTGTTTTAACCATGTTTCTGCCAGCAGAATTCAGCTCTCACATTCTTTTTGCATGTGCTGCCCGTCTGCAGAGGCTGTCAGCTTACTTCCAAGCGCCAGGCCATGCTGTCCCTTCGGATAAAGATGAAACTCCGTGGAAATATTTGCTCTGCGAAGCGCACTCACAAAAAGGAGTGAATTCTCCACCGGTACACTACCGTCTGTGAAGGTATGCCAAAGGAATGCAGGCGGAGTATCCTCTGTCACCTGATTTTCCAAAGACAGCTTTTCCCAAAGCTGCACATCACTGCCGACCAGTTTTTCAAAAGAGCCCTTGTGTGCAAACTCCCCGGAAGTAATAACCGGATAGCATAAGAGCATACCGTTTGGCTTGACGTCTTCTGCCTGAACGTCAGCCATCAGACCGCCGCCGGCCCTTAATTTGTCCAAAAGCCATTTTTGATTCCAAAAGACCCCCAGCGAAGCTGCCAGATGTCCTCCTGCCGAACTGCCCTGCACCACAATCCTGTCAGAAACAATATGCCACTTTGACGCTTTGCTACGAAGGAATTTCACCGCCCAGGCAAGCTCACACAACTGTGTCGGAAACATGACCGGAGATACGGAGTATTTCAGCACCGCCGCATGGTAACCCATGGCCAGAAACTGCAGTGCTTCACTTTCCGCCTCGCGCACGGACAGGTGGTCATAGCCACCACCCGGACAGAGCAGCACCAAAGGGTCTTTCCTGCACCAGCATCTCTGTGGAATAATCCTGAATATATACCACTAACCTGGCTTCCGGGGATGAGCCCTCTGCCAAAACCGGAATCTCCTGATATATCATACTTTCTCTCCTTAACAACGCCGTAGAACATCATGGTATCTATCGGATAATATAGGAACGGCTGGGTGTTTCGCTGATTTCCATGCACAACAGCTCCCAGTTCATCTCCTGCATCTTCCTGGACATCTCGCTCTTGAAATACTCACCAATATTCTCAAGCGTGGGCACCTTTTTGTCGAAGGGTGCAACCTCATTGAGACAGATGTTCTGATAAGGCTTTAAAACCTCATTAATTAGCAGTTCTATCTGACTGAACAACACGAAATCCCCATTCTTATTTTTCAGTTCCACCGCAAACTCCCAGGTATGCGGATGCACTGCTCCCTTTTCTCCCGCAGAAGAGTAAATATAATGATTGGCATCCAGATAAAATTTATACCGATATGTTCTGTATTTGATCGGTGTATAAAAATCACTCATGTTTTTCTTCTTTCCTGATGTGAAAATCCTTTCTCACAATATCTTTGAAAATCTCCCATTCCTCTCCAAATCGAAAGGTTCTCCAGGAGCTGGCCCGATTGATGGAATTGATGATACCCATGAACCGAAGCAGAAAGGTATAGAGATTATAGAGCGGATACAAAAGGACATAAGGCACCTTTCTGACATAGTATCTTCTGTCCTCCCTGAAGTCCTTCAAAAACATACATACATTCAAAAAATACAGGAATGTGGAAATGACATACAAACAATATATCAGTATCAACGCAGTCAAAACCGTTTTTAGAGAATAGTTGGTCATGCTCAGCCCCAGTAGCGCAAAATACCAGATCAATCTGGGGAACGCAAAGGTATGATCAAACAAAATCACCCGAAAATCAATATCCCTGAAGAGATTTGTCATGCGCATCTTGTCCTTATAAAACATGTGGAACACTTCCAGTTCTCCCACCTGCCAACGTTGCCTCTGGGTGTAGAGCTTCTCCATGTCATCAATGGGCGATACATAAAAGATCGCGTCCTCACACAGTCCCACCCGCTTCTTCTGACGCTTGATTTGAAACGTAATCTGCGTATCCTCACAGATCGTATCACTGTTATACATCTGGGTCTGCAGAATGGTTGACTTGCGAAACGCTGAGAAGGCACCCGAAAGCGTGTAAAGCCCGTTGATTTCCGATGAAAAGTTCCTGCCGGCCAGAAAAGCCTGACAATATTCCATAAACTCCAGCCTGCGCACATGGCGGAGAAGAGCCCCTTCCGTCTCCTCAATCTCGGACTTCTCCGTGAGAATCACTCCCGTAAGACAGTTGGTCTTCATACTGCTCTCAAAACGTCTCACAATGTTGCGGATGGCATTTTTCTCAAAGCAGCCGTCGCTGTCCACATTAATAATATACTTGCCTCGGCTGTTGAACAAAGCCTTGTTGAGAGCCTTGGATTTGCCCTGATTGGACACCAGCCACTGCATGGTCAGATCGGAGTATTCCATCTGGCACTCCTCAAATACCCGGAAGCTGTCATCCGTGCTGCCGTTATCCACCAGAAAGACTGTAATCAGGCGATTATCATAGCTGGAGTTATGAATAGAATCCAGACATTTCCTGAGAGTACTCTCAGAATTGTACACCGGAATAATGATGGTAATCTCCGGAAACAACACCGGGTCTACAATTTTTCTACATCGTTTGCGGAAATATTTTACTATAAGCAGCACAAAATTAACCCCGGCCGGAATGATTTCTATGATGAGCGGCAGAATAATCCATGCCACCCAGAACAAAATCTCATTATTGATCAGCCACGTCTTCATAATAAAATTTTCCTACCTTCTGTCTGACAATCTGACGCTTGGTGAATACATGAAAATATAAAATCAGCGTCAGCACATAAAAAACAATTCGTCCCACGATGACATGGGCAAAGGAATACACCGAAGTTCCAAAATAAAAAATCATGGCAATGATAATGAAAATCCGGATAAAATTGAATATACAGATGCAGAAAACGCCGAGAATTCCCGTTCGGATTTTCTCCCACCACTTATATACGGGAAAGAAAGCCAACAGAGACACAAACACCATCATCTCAATAAGTCCGGAACACTCCATATCCACATACAGCGACATAACCGTATCATTGTGATTGATAAAAAACATACCATACCGGGCATAGCTCTCATACATTCCCGTAAGTTCTCCCGCAAAGCCCAGCACCCACACAAAACCATTGATAAAAAATCTCTTTACATAGGGCATCAAATCCAACAATATCAAAAAAGTACCTACACTGCCCAGAAGAAAATGATAAAACCCCAGTTTTCCCCTCTTCAGGACCGTAAGGACATAAATCCATATTACAAACAATAATATTTTAAAAATCAAACCTCTTCCACTCCCACAATATAGGTCTGTACCGGCGAGTCGCTTAACTCCAGCCTTATCACATCAAAATCCTCACAGAGTCCGTTTATTTCACAAAAAATCGTCTCTGCCAGATTCTCGATGGTAGGCGTCACGGGAAGCACATCGTTGAGATACGCCCCCATATATTTGCTCATATAACAATTCACCTGATTTTCCGTCTCATAAAAAAATTTCATCTGCTGCCGCAGATAGAACACCACCTCAAAGGAGTGGGTGTGCTTACCCGACGCGCTCCCGGAGGTATTGTGCATGGCGTTGAACCGATAGCTATACTTGTAAATCCCCATGTTTTTTCCTCTTATATCCCAGGAATCCGCACA
>JAEDMI010000236.1 GCA_016303085.1 Acetatifactor sp. | reverse complement strand
CTGGAATATCTGGACAGGGATTTTGAGGGACTGTGTTTTATCAATCTGGTGGATTACGATATGCTCTACGGACACAGAAGAGATGTGGACGGATACGCTAAGGCGCTTGCCTATTTTGATGAAAAACTGCCTGAAATCACCGGGAAAATGAGACCGGACGACATCCTGATGATCACTGCGGATCACGGCTGTGACCCTTCCTACACAGCCACCACGGACCACACGAGAGAGTATACCCCTCTCATTATGTACGGGAAAAATGTGAAGCCTGTGAATTACGGGACACGGAAAACCTTTGCAGATATAGGGGCAACTGTGTTACAATACTTTGGTATTGTGCCCGGCTTTGAAGGAAAAGGGCTGATGTAGGAGGTTTATGACAAATGAGTAACTATACGGAAGAAATCAACCGCAGGAGAACCTTTGCGATTATTTCTCACCCCGATGCCGGTAAGACTACGCTGACCGAGAAATTTCTACTTTACGGCGGAGCCATCAATCTGGCGGGAAGTGTCAAGGGGAAAGCTACGGCGAGGCATGCCGTGTCCGACTGGATGGAGATAGAGAAGGAGAGAGGTATTTCCGTTACCTCATCCGTTCTGCAGTTTGAATATGACGGATATTGTATCAATATACTGGATACGCCGGGACATCAGGATTTCTCGGAGGATACCTACCGTACCCTGATGGCGGCGGATTCAGCGGTGATGGTGATTGATGCGTCCAAGGGTGTGGAAGCCCAGACCAGAAAGTTGTTCAAGGTCTGCGGTATGCGCGGCATACCCATTTTTACTTTTATCAACAAGATGGACAGAGATGCCAACGACACCTTTGACCTGCTGGATGAAATTGAGAAAGAGTTAGGAATCGCAACCTGTCCCGTGAACTGGCCCATCGGCTCGGGTAAAGGATTTAAGGGCGTTTATGACAGGGAAAAGAAGTGCGTGATTTCCTATTCCGACACGGAGAAGGGTACGAAGGAAGGAACGGCAACGGAGATTCCAATTGAGGATGAAGCTCAGCTGAGAGAACTTATCGGAGATGAGGCGGCGGACAAGCTTCTGGAGGAGATTGAACTTTTAGACGGTGCCAGTGCAGAGTTTGATTTGGAACAGGTACGGGCGGGAAAACTGACCCCCGTGTGCTTCGGTTCTGCGCTGACCAACTTTGGTGTGGAGATTTTCCTGCAGCATTTTCTCAGAATGGCTACCACGCCTTTGCCCAGAAAGGCGGATATCGGTCTGATTGAGCCTGCGGAAAACGAATTTTCCGCTTTCGTGTTTAAGATTCAGGCTAACATGAACAAGGCACACAGGGACAGAATTGCTTTTATGCGAATCTGTTCGGGTAAGTTTGACGCAAACATGGAGGTGCGCCATGTTCAGGGAAACAAGGTCATGAGACTTTCACAGCCTCAGCAGATTATGGCGGACGAGAGAAAGATTTTAAGTGAAGCATACGCGGGAGACATCATAGGGGTTTTCGATCCCGGCATCTTCTCTATCGGTGATACTCTCTGTATGCCGAAAGAGAGATTTCAATATGAGGGAATTCCTACCTTTGCGCCCGAGCATTTTGCCAGAGTGCGTCAGTTGGACACCATGAAGAGAAAGCAGTTTGTGAAAGGTATCGAACAGATTGCCCAGGAGGGTGCCATCCAGATTTTTCAGGAATTTAACACCGGCCTGGAGGAGATTATCGTGGGTGTCGTGGGCGTACTGCAGTTTGATGTGCTGAAATACAGGCTGGAGAACGAATATAATGTGGAAATCCGCTTGGAAAACCTGCCCTATGAGCATATCCGATGGATTGAGAACAAGGATGAAGTGGATATCGCCAAACTCACAGGTACCTCCGATATGAAGAAGGTAAAAGATATGAAGGGCAATCCCCTGCTTTTGTTTGTCAATTCCTGGAGTATAGGCATGACGCTGGACCGCAACAAGGGCCTGGTGCTGACGGAATTCTCCAGAAACTAAACCGGAGTGTTTAAATGAAAAGAAAGATATGTTTTAAAAGTGCTTTAATGATATTGCTCTGTCTGAGCTTAAGCGGCTGTGCAGATGATGAGATTCTTGAGGAAATCCCAAGAGACTTCACGGTGGTGAGCTCGCCTCTCGGGGAACGGAAGGAAGAGGAACCCTCAGACAACAGTGAGGTTGAGAAAGACATCTCCGGGGAGAAAGCGGAACGTGCGGAAGATGCGGGCTTTCTGCGGGAGGATGCCTTTGAGTATGCCAGATGGAACCTGAATGAGACAGAGCAGCTTTGGTACGATGATATAAAGAAAATTTTGGGAACGTACAGCAGGGAAATCCGGCTGAATGAAGCAGGATTGACTGCCGGGTATGATGAGACCGACATTGACCGGATTTTTCAGTACGTTTTGAATGACCATCCGGAGCTGTTCTATGTGGAGGGATATTCCTACACAAAATATACAAGAGGCGAGAAGACAACTGCCATCGAATTTTCCGGCACATACAGCGTGGACAGGGAGAATGCGGAGAGCAGATATGAGGCGATTGAAGCGGCGGCAGATGAGATTCTTTCCGGTCTGGACGCAAATGCAGACCAGTATACAAAGGTAAAATATGTGTATGACACGATTATCCGCAATACGGATTATGAACTGAGTGCGCCGGACAATCAGAATATTTACTCGGTGTTTGTAAATCATCTGTCTGTCTGCCAGGGATATGCAAAGGCAACTCAGTATCTGCTGAACAGACTGGGCGTGGAGTGTACGCTGGTTCTCGGAACGGTGGACACGGGAGAGGGACATGCATGGAATCTTGTGAAGATAGACGGAAGTTATTATTATGTGGATACCACATGGGGAGATGCATCCTACCGGATAAAGGACAGCATGGCGGGAAGCAAAGTCACCATGCCGGAAATCAATTATGATTATCTGAACGTGACTACAGCGGAACTTTTGAAGACCCACACCCTGACAGAAGGGGGTGTTCCCATGCCGGCCTGTGTTGCTACGGAGGCGAACTATTATTCCAGAGAGGGAGCTTTATTTTCCGGTTATGACAGGGAGCAGATGAAGTCACTCTTCGACAGAGCAAGGGAGCAGGGCAGAGATGATGTCACGGTGAAATGCGCAGACAAAGCAAGTTACGGGCAGGTGGTTGAGGCATTGGTCGGTAATCAGGAAATATTTGATTATCTGGGCGATGCAGGCAGCACTGTTGCTTATGCACAGAATGAGAATCAGCTGTCCCTGACATTTTGGGTGACAAATGAATAGCGCTTGTGGTATAATGATTTATAACTTTTCAGGAGGTAAATTCAGATGGAGAAAGAGATAGATAAAAGTGCGGTTGTCCTGAAGGATGAGGAGAATGTCGGTGTGGTACAGATTGCGGACGACGTGGTTGCAATGATTGCATCTCTGGCAGCCACCGAGGTGGAGGGTGTCAGCGCTATGGCGGGAAACATCACGAATGAACTCATGAGCAAGGTCGGTATGAAGAAACTGACCAAGGGAGTGAGAGTGGTTGCAGTGGACGGCTGTGTTACCGTTGATTTGGCTGTTACCATGGAATACGGATATAATATTCCCGCAACCTGTCAGAAGGTGCAGACCAAGGTGAAGACTGCCATTGAAAATATGACGGGACTTACCTGTACGGACGTAAATATCCGCATCGCGGGTATAAAAGTAAAGTAGGATAAAAGGGAAACAGTGCAATGGGACGACATGAGCAGAGAGAACAGGTTTTCATGCTTTTATTTCAGGTGGAATTTCATGAGCCCGAGGATATGCCGAGGCAGATGAGACTGTTTTTGGAAGACAATGAGGCGATTGCCTCTCAGAAGGATTCGGATTATATCGAGGAGAGATGTCAGGCGGTTCGTGAAAAGCTTCCCGAGATTGACAAGTTGATTGATGACAATACGGAGGGTTGGAATACCACCCGTATGG
>JAEDMI010000235.1 GCA_016303085.1 Acetatifactor sp. | reverse complement strand
CTTTCGCTTCATGACATAAATTCAGGGAGCGCCACATAATGTGTACGCTCCCTATAGAATATCCATCTTGAAACAAATCATACCATCAGATGTCGAAATCGTCGTCTTCATCTACCTGAATATCAAAATCGTCCTGTTGAACGTCAGTCTTTATACCGTAATCAAGCACCCGCTTTTCATGCTTTTTCGGAAGCGGAAGCGGATTCTCAATCATCTGTACCGTTTTCGGCTGTTCCCCGGTTTCCTCAGCCTGCTGCTCCGCTACTGCTTCTGACTGAGGTATCGGCTGTTCTACCGGGCGGAAACACTCCTCCACTCCTATTCCTGCCATCAATACCATCAACAGATAAAGGTACATATTCACCGGCATTTCCTGTGTGAAAAATCCAAAGCATCCGGTCGAAACAAGAATGATTATTCCCATCACCCAGATTTTCAAATGATCATACCATCTGTCACGCCAAAAACTGAATATACCGACAGTCAACAGCACAAACAAAATTATGTAATCCGCTGAAATACCGGAAGTTTCCAGCGAAACAGGAATACGGAAGGTTTCCGGCCGATACAGTTGAAGCCAGGCCTTCAGAACCCCTTCAAACTCCCTGCCGCTCAGACAAGAATCAATGAATATACAGGTAACAAAGCCCGCCACCATTCCCAATATACATAATAATATCGCCTTTAACTTTGCTCCGGGGTCATGCTTCTCCCGCCTTACACAAAAGATTACGGCAGTGACCAGGAAGAAAAGAAGAAGTCCCGCTACATCCATATAGCTCATAACGGCTATCAGAATTCCTATCGGCAGATATCTGCCGGCTTTCAGCTTCCCCCTATGTCCCGCTGCAACCCAGGCAAAAACCCCTGACCAGAACAAGAGATAAAGCATCTCCGGCGACAATGTCAGTGCTCCCTGTATCATATAGGATGAGCACATGCAAAATCCCAACATCACAATGGCCGCCATATGACCTGCCATATGTCTCACAGAAAAGAACAAAATCAGCACTGCGCCAAACTGTGCAAGAATCTGTAGCCAGATTCCCATCACAAATCTGTTCCCCAAGAAATAATATACGGTATGTAGCATCTGTAAATAAAAATATTCAGCTCCATGCACCAGCGCAGGAATACTCTGA
The DNA here is from genome assembly GCA_016303085.1 of Acetatifactor sp. Taxonomy (GTDB): domain Bacteria; phylum Bacillota; class Clostridia; order Lachnospirales; family Lachnospiraceae; genus Acetatifactor. Next base: position 2,841 of record JAEDMI010000235.1, on the reverse strand, counting down.
CCTGCTGTTACGGACGCTGTCTCAAAGTAGGCAGCTTTCTCCCCGGCACCTTCCATCCCCTGAATTCTCAACACCAGACCGACTGCCAGCAGAATCACTGCAACAGCAGCTTCTACCACCGTTCGTACCGTGTGATCCTTCTTTTCCGGGACAAAATATTTGCAGGCATACCGATGTATCAGGAAAACGCAAAGCCCTACCAGTCCTACACAGACCACACAGGCCGCAATTCCAAGGTAACTTTTAATATCCGAAGAAGCGCACAGTGCTTCCGTCAGGCCAATCAGCCCCACTCCTACTGCAAGAACATATATCAACCACACAAGATAACTGAACCAGTTTTTTTTCCAACTCATCATTATTTCCTATTTTTTCTCGGCTGTCAAAACCGTTTCGATATTGTAACGGGGTCTCTGTTTCACTTCAATGTATATCTTGCCGATATATTGTCCCACCAAACCGATTGCCAGAAGTTGCAACCCGCCCAAAAACCAGATGGACAGAATTAAGGAAGTCCATCCGGGTACCACATGCCCTGAAAAATATGAAATCAAAGCATAAATCAGTGCCACAAATGATGTAAAGAGAATAAACAGCCCCACTCCCAAAATCAGGCTGATAGGCTTTACGCTGAAAGAAGAGATTCCGTTGAACGCCAAAGCCAGCATCTTCTTTAACGGATATTTGGACTCCCCTGCTACACGTTCTTTACGATCATAATATACGCAGTCCGTCTGATAACCAATCAACGGCATCATTCCCCTGAGGAACAGATTTGTCTCTTTATATTTTGAAAATTCCTCTACCGCGCGTCTGGACATCAGCCGGAAATCAGCGTGATTATAAACGGTCTTTACTCCCATCATATGCATCAGCTTATAGAAAGCCTGAGCGGTTGTCCGCTTAAAGAATGTATCTGTCTTCCTTTCCTTTCTGACACCGTAAACGATATCGCAGCCTGCATGGAATTTATCAATCATTTCTTCGATAACATTCACATCATCCTGTAAATCCGCATCAATGGAAACCGTCACATCACTCATATCTTTTGCGGTTATCAGCCCCGCCGTCAAAGCAAACTGATGTCCCACGTTTCCTGCCAGCTTTACACCATAGACCTGTACCGGATGAGCGGCATGCTCCTCCTCAATCAGCTCCCATGTTTTGTCTTTACTGCCATCGTTCACAAAAAGAATAAAGCTGTCATCCGCTATTTTGCCCTTTCCAATCAAGTCATCCAACACTCCCCTCAAGGCCTCGGATGCTATTTTCAGCACTTCCTCTTCATTGTAACAGGGCACCACAATCGCCAGCTTATCCATATTTATCATCCCTTTCCCCTATACGCATATTCTTATTTCATATTTAACGCAAAGCACCACCTGCCGGTGGTGCCAAAAACTTATTCATCCCAGTTGTGATACACTGCCTGGACATCGTCATCATCTTCCAGCAAATCCAGTGTTCTTTGCAGATTCTTGATTGCTGTCTCATCCGTCAGGGATACGTAATTCTGCGGAATCATGGTAACCTCCGCACTAATCATGGGGATTCCTGCCTTTTCAAGTGCCTCTCTCACCGCTTCAAAACTGTCAGGGTCTGTCAGAACCTCATAGCTGTCTTCCTCTTCATTGAAGTCCTCCGCTCCCGCATCCAGCGCCGTCATCATCAGGTCATCCGCATCCAAATCGCACTCTTCCCTGTCAATGATAATCTGACCCTTCTTGTCAAACATAAAGGAAACGCATCCGGGAGTGCCCACATTACCCTGACCCTTTGTAAATGCACTTCTCACATTTGCTGCTGTACGGTTCTTGTTGTCCGTGAGCGCATCCACAATAATTGCAATACCGCTGGGACCATAGCCCTCATAGGTAACATACTCGTAGTTCACATTTCCCACGTCACCTGCAGCTTTCTTGATACCTCTCTCGATAGTGTCATTAGGCATATTGTTTGCCTTCGCCTTGGCAATGACCGTAGCAAGCTTAAAATTGTTTGCGGGGTCCGGGCCGCCTTCCTTCACCGCTACCGCAATCTCTCTTCCGATAATGGTAAATATCTTACCCTTTGCAGCATCATTCTTTTCCTTTTTATGCTTAATGTTTGCAAATTTTGAATGTCCTGACATCTGTCTACTCCTTTTGCTTCATATGTTTATTTACTGAAAACCGCTTTACATCATATCATTTTTCATCGGTTTCTTCAAGTCCTATTCCTGCACCGTGTTTTTCATCATCCTCCTTCGTTTCCTCCGGAAGCTTTGTCACAAGCACACTCTGAATCATCTTGTTTTCCACGGAAAGAATTTTAAAATTGTATCCTTTATAATCTACGTCAAATTGTTCATCCGGCTCCGGTATCTTGTCCAACCTGGATATCAGGAATCCGTTCAGAGTCTCGAATTCCTCGTTTTCAAAGGAAATTCCGAATTTCTCCTCCAGTTCCTCAAGAGGTGTCTTTCCTTCTATAACGTATTCATCCTTACCTTTCTCCTCAATGTACTCGCTTTCCACATCATACTCATCCATGATATTACCCACGATTTCCTCCAGGATATCCTCCATGGCCACCAGTCCGTCAGTCTGACCGTACTCATCCACCACAATCACCATCTGAAGTTTCCTGGCCTGCATCTCGCGGAACAATTCGTCTATATTTTTTGTCTGAGGGACAAAACAGGGCTCTCTCATCAGTCCTTCCAGCTCCCTCAGCGGAATATCCTGTTTTTCCAAGGAACCGTGAAAACGCAGAGCATCCTTCAGATGAAGAATACCCACGATATGGTCAATATTCTCTTCAAAGACAGGATAACGGCTGTTTTTCCCATTCAACATAAAG
>JAEDMI010000234.1 GCA_016303085.1 Acetatifactor sp. | reverse complement strand
TCCAAAGCACCTGATTTTTGGGGTAATTTCCTGCCTGATTTACATAAAGATTTCCGGAATCACTGATTTTTGGGGGATAATGAAATGTATCGATTGGAGGGGAATATCCGCCTCCGGCCGCCGGCTTGAATGTGTCGGCGGCAGAAAGCAAAGGCTACTTAAATCTACTTAAAGTAACCTAAATCTACTTAAAGCAACCTAAATCTACTTAAAGCAGCCTAAATCTACTTTAAGCAAGCAGAATTGAATAATAGATTCGTTTATTTTCTCTCCAGCAGAGACTTTCCGGTCATCTCCGCGGGCTGCTCCATGCCCATAATTTGAATCAGAGTAGGCACGATGTCAGCCAGGCAACCGTTCTCGCGGAGGGTGTAGGCCTCGTCATAATTCACCAGAATAAAAGGCACCTGATTGGTGGTGTGAGCGGTGAAAGGTTCTCCGGTCTCATAATCAATCAGTTGCTCCGCATTGCCGTGGTCCGCACAGATGAACATGGCACCATCCACCTCTTTGATAGCTTCTACAGCCTTTCCCACGCACTCGTCAACAGTCTCAACAGCTTTGACTGCGGCCTCCAGCACGCCGGTGTGTCCCACCATGTCGGGATTTGCAAAGTTAATAATAATCACATCATACTTGTCGGAGCGTATTGCAGCACAAAGCTTTTCACACACCTCGGGAGCACTCATCTGAGGCTTCAAATCGTAAGTTGCCACATCCTTGGGGGAATTTACCAGCACTCTGTCCTCGCCGGGATTAGGTTCCTCCACGCCACCGTTAAAGAAGAAGGTAACATGGGCATACTTCTCGGTCTCGGCGATACGGGCCTGTTTCAGATTGTTTGCTGCCAGCCATTCTCCGAAAGTATTGGTCACGGCTACCTTGTGGAAAGCAACTTCCTTGTTGGGAATAGTAGGGTCATAGTCGGAGAAGCATACGAAGGTAATATCCTTTCTTGCCCCTCTGTCAAAGCCCTTGAAATCATCGTCACAGAAGGCTCTGGTAATCTCTCTTGCACGATCGGGACGGAAGTTGAAGAACACTACGGAATCTCCATCCTGCACGGTAGCAACAGGCTTGCCGTTCTCCAGCGCCAGAGTGGGCTTTACAAACTCGTCTGTCTCCTCTCTGTCGTAAGATTCCTGGATTGCACAGATTCCACAGTTTGCAGTCAGTCCCTCTCCCTTTGTCATAGCATCATAAGCCAGCTTCACGCGGTCCCAGTTGTTATCTCTGTCCATTGCGTAATAACGTCCCATCACAGAGGCAATCTTGCCAACGCCGATTTTCTCCATCTCCTGATTCAGGGCAATGGCATAATCTTTGCCGCTGGCGGGAGGCGTGTCACGTCCATCCAGGAAGCAGTGCACATACACCTTCTCCAGACCATTTCTCTTTGCCAGCTCCAACAATCCGTAAAGGTGCGTGTTGTGGCTGTGTACGCCGCCGTCAGAAAGCAGTCCCATGAGATGCAGGGCACTGTTGTTCTTCTTACAGTTCTCCACAGCCTTCAGCAACGCGGGATTCTCAAAAAAGGTTCCGTCCTGAATCTCCTTTGTGATTCTGGTCAGTTCCTGATACACGATGCGCCCGGCACCCATATTCAGGTGTCCCACCTCGGAATTACCCATCTGTCCATCGGGAAGTCCCACTGCCATGCCGCTGGCATTTCCCTTAGCATAAGGATACTCTTTCATCAGGTTGTCCATAACGGGCGTCTTTGCCAGAGCTACCGCATTGCCCTCGGTCTTCTCATTTAAGCCGTATCCGTCCAAAATCATTAAAACAACAGGTCTCTTACTCATATGTTTGTTCTCTCCTTATTTTAATTTCTTTACTTCATTTCACCTTATAAAAACATATAATCGCAAAAACGCTCTTTCAGCACTCTATTGTCCGCTCAGCCAGGCCTGTCCCTTAAACACGCGCCCACCATGCTCTATTGTCTGCTTCACAGACTTTCGGCTCACCAACTGCACGGAATACGACTGTCTGTTTCACGGAACATGACTGTCTGTTTCATAAAATCGGACTGTTTGTTTCATGGAATCGGACTGTCTGCTCACGGGATTTTGCTGTCTGCTCACGGGATTTGAACGTCTGCAATGAAAACCAGCATTTCAAAATGCCCCCTGTATACTGATAGCAGCACACTTCCGTGCACCGATACCGCCTCAGCAATTAATATATATCTGACCGCTGGCCGGTTTGATGTGTCAATGCAGCAGAAACTCATTTTTTGCGGTATCAGTATAGCATAAATCAAAAGTCGACGCAACAGTTTCTAAAAGCCGGCGCAATAGTTTCTAATCAGCCGGCGCAACAGTTTCTAATTTGATTGCTTTTTTCTGCGACTGTTGCTATACTGATTAGAAAACCTATCAACCAAAAGCATGGGGTGCTACTATGATTACATTACTTTCAAGACTTTTCATAAAAAACAGTGAGGACATCAGAGACGCAAAAGTACGTCAGGCATACGGTATACTCTGCGGTGCCGTAGGCATCTTTTTAAACCTCTGTCTGTTTGCAGGGAAATTCATTGCGGGATTTATCAGCAATTCCATTGCCATCACAGCAGATGCTTTCAACAACCTGTCGGATGCCGGTTCCTCCATTATCACGCTGATCGGCTTTAAAATGGCCGGGCAGAAGCCGGACCCGGACCACCCCTTCGGCCACGGCAGAATCGAGTACATATCGGGGCTTCTGGTTTCTGTTATCATACTGCTTATGGGACTGGAACTTTTAAAAAGCTCCGCGGTAAAAATCCTCCACCCGGAGGAACTGACTTTTTCTCCTGTTATTCTTGTCATTTTACTTGCCTCTATTCTTGTAAAATGCTATATGTTCTTCTACAACAGGAAACTTGGGAAAAAACTGGATTCCTCCGCCATGCTGGCCACAGGTACGGACTCCTTAAGCGATACCCTTGCGACAACCGTTGTCCTGATTTCCACTCTGGTTGCCCATTTCTCCGGGCTTGCCATCGACGGCTGGTGCGGTGTTGCAGTGGGATTGTTTATCTGCTATGCCGGAATCAACGCGGCAAAGGATACCATCAGCCCCCTGTTGGGGCAGGCCCCCGACAAGGAGTTCGTAGAACAGGTTAACAATATCGTTATGGCTCACGAGGAGGTCATCGGCATTCACGACCTCATCGTACATAACTACGGGCCCGGAAGAGTGCTCATCTCCCTCCACGCCGAGGTTCCCGCCGACGGCGATATTCTCTCCCTCCACGATGTCATCGATACCATCGAACACGAGCTTCGCGACACCTTGGACTGCCATGCTGTCATCCACATGGACCCCGTTCAGGTGGGAGACAAAGAGACCGAGCGCCTGAAAGGAATTGTAAAAGAATGCCTCGGAGAAATCGATGCTTCCCTCACCATGCATGACTTCAGAATCGTCAGCGGTCCCACCCACACCAACCTGATTTTTGACGTGGTTACTCCCTACGATTTTTCCATGTCGGACAATGAATTGATTTCGGAAATCACAGAAAAAATCCAACAGGACAATCCGAATTACTACACTGTTATCGAAGTTGACAAAAAGTTTGTCTAAAAAAAGCTTCGGAAAGGAATCTCATGCCCCAAATCATTTATCTCACACAGGCTGAGACAAGACGCCTGGAGGCACTGAAAAAAAGATACAGAGATAAGGCAAGAGCCCGGTTTGAAAGCCGTGTGGCATACTACCATAAAATCACAGGCGGCAGGTATACCTCTGTTACCGTCCGGGATCAGAAGACCCGCTGGGGCAGCTGCTCCTCCAGAGGCACCCTTTCCTTCAACTATCGGTTAATCTTTGCGCCTCCCGAAATTTTGGATTATGTGGTGGTACATGAGCTCTGTCATCTGACCCACATGAATCATTCCGCGGATTTCTGGAACATGGTGGGCTCTGTCATGCCGGAGTACAAAATCTACAGGAAATGGCTGAAAGAGCACGGTCACGAGCTGACTCTGGAACATTATCTGG
>JAEDMI010000233.1 GCA_016303085.1 Acetatifactor sp. | reverse complement strand
TCTAAAACCTTGGGGGATTGCCACACCAGTGACATCGGTCACTGGTTCGCAATGACAGTTTTGCTTTTCTTCTGTACAAATTGACGAAACGATTTCTTAGTGAGACAGCTCTTTGTCACAACTTTTGCTGGCTCAAAAGCTCTCGCCCAAAACCGCAAAAGTAGTATTTCAGAGGCCGCCAACAATTACTCTTCCTGCCGGGTTCTGCCGACAGATACGAGGAAAAAGCTGTTATCCAACTTTCATGGCCTGGGATAACAGCTTTTTCACGTCAATCAGGAATGCGTTCGGGCGAGTATGTACCGTGGAGGAAATTGAGAGGTTCAGGGGGCATTTTTGCTGATCTGGAAGATAATCGCGCCCTGGGGAACTGGGCCGTCGGAATCGGAGGCCGCATAGAAGCGATAGTTCCCCGCCGAGAGGTTGGGAAGCTCCAACACTTGATTCACCGCATAGCCCAGTGAAAAGGTGTAGCCATAGCATTTCCCGGTTTCCAGGCAGCACAGGCCCACCTCCAGGTTTTGCTGCGAGTCAAGCCATGTGGTGTTATGAACAATAATATAGACGGTCTCCCCCTGGGAAAAGGCATATTCCATTGTGTCGGTCAGGATGGTACTGGCATCCCCATAGCCGTTAAACCCAAAGCCAACCTTCGCGCCCAGCGGGACGGTGCCCTCATGGGGAACATCCGAGGCCATGTGCAGATTCATGGTGGACTTGTCCCGGGAGTTGTTATCCTGGGCGATTTGCTCGGGGGAGATGGTGCGGACAACCGTTTCCTCCGATTCAGGCTCAGATTCCTGGACGATCTCGCAGGGGGCGAAGAGGTACTGCCCGCGCAGGTCGTGGGTGACCATATCTTCCGGGGAAGAGAAGGTATATTCTGCCTTCTGGGAGGATTGGGAGCATCCGGGAAGGAAGCAACTGAGGAGTACCACGGAAATGGAAAGAATAAGACCTGATTTTTTCATTACAGTATCCTCCGTGATAAATCAAATTCCAGTATCGATTGGTAAATTGATGGGGGGATTATTCTGGCTGATGGAAGCACCTCTGCAATTGGAACAGCCGGTCGGTAAAGGCTGGTAAACAGGATCAGCGCGGGAATCAGAAGTCCAAAAGCAGCCTCCTTTTTATTCGGGTTTGGGATCCAGAGTGAAGGCTTGCAGAATCGCCTTTTCCATTTCTCTATCCGCTTTCTTTCTGTCAATCCACAGATCAACCGCCTGCGTACCGGAAAAGAAAATGTAGTGCATCCGTTCCTCCTCCGTATTTCCGAACCAGACCTGCACGTCCGCCTTTGTACTGCCGGAAACTATGCGGTCAAAGGAAGGGTTATTGGCTTCCCGAAAGCCCTTGTCCTGCAAAATGGAGAGGATTTCATCGGCATGGGCTACGGGGTTTATCAGCATAGCTTCCGCAGGAATATCAAAGGGAACCACTCCACCGATCTTTTCGCTCAGAGATATCAGGTTGTAGGAGCCGTTTTCAGCTTCCACACATTGGATGTTCTCGGAGGAAGCAAAAAGGAAGTCTACCGAGTCGGAATCTGTGAGTGAAAACAAAAGAAGTGCAATGGAAACAATTGATGATACAGCAATGAAGGGGAGGACCAGCTTGTGTTTCATATTCTTTTTACTCTCCAATACAATCAATATACCCTTCACAGCTGCAGGGGGGACGGAATCCTAAATAGAAATGGTCACTCGTTTGCTCTGTCCCAAAATACTGGATTACTGTTGTACTGGCAGGTACTTCCACCGATTGAACATCACTCTTATGACCGTGTGGTACGTATGTAATTGAGCAATGATCGTATCTGTTGTACACGCTAACAACATATGCAAGAGAACCGTATACATAGTAATCGGTATATCGTGCAGAGGTAACGTTATGTGTGTCAAATGAGAGCTCATTTTTTATTCGACAGTTCCAGGGTTCTGTAGGCTCCGAAATGCCTCTGGTGAATTGATCTCGCAATACGTGGGTTGAGGCACTTTTGCTTTCAATACGATTTCTTTCGACTTCGGAATACTCCTGCCCAACATTGACATAGATTGTATATCCGTGGAAGGCAGCAAGGTTAATGTAATACTGCTGGTTATTATAGAAATCCGGATACTCAACATGGAGTATCAGTTGCTCGTTTTCTGATATTGAAGATAACGAGGTATCAGTAGAAATGGAAATTGCTTGGGCAAATGAAGTAGTGGGAACAACGAAAACAAAAAAGAATGCGTAAAGAAAACATAAGATTCTTCTCATAGTGTTCGTCCTTTCGTATATGTGTTTGTGGTAGATCGTATTGGGTTTTTGAAGTAACACAAGGGAGAGGATTCTTTGGCACCTCCATGTTAAATATGGCACAATATGAAGCGTTTGTCAAGCAATATTTTTCTAACAAAGGTATTGACAATAAAATATATTTACATTAAGCTAGAAGCGGAGGGGACGATATGGGCCAGGAAAATGGACAGGCGGGCTTTCACCGGGGAGTGATGTCCCTGGTGGTGTTGGCGCTTTTGAAAAGAGAGGATATGTACGGCTATCAGCTGGTGCAGGAAACGGAGCGGCTCAGCGGCGGGAGGCTGACGACCCAGGAGGGGTCGCTGTACCCGGTGCTGTACAAGCTGGTGGATCAGGGCCTGATCTCGGACAGAAAGGTTCCGGTGGGAAAGCGGATGACCCGGGTGTACTACCATCTGGAACCTGCGGGAGAGCAGCGGCTCGGGGAGTTGATTCGGGAGTATGAGGTTATATCCCAGGGGGTGTTTCAGATTATTAAAGGGGATGGTCAACATGGGGAAGCACAATAGGGAAGCCTGGCGATATCTCAGAAATGTTAAGTCTTGCTTGCCGGGTTCCTGGAAAGAGCGCAGAATGATCCTGAACCAACTTCGGCCTGCAATGGACGTTTTTCTTTTCGATAAACCTGATGCTTGCTATGACGAAATAAAGAGCAGATTTGGAACTCCACAGCAGATTGCGGCCTCCTATGTTGAAGGGAAGGAACCTGAGGAACTGCTCAAAAAACTGATAATTAAAAAGAGAGTCCTTGGAGCGGTTTTTGTTGTGGCAGCGCTGCTTCTCACAATGTGGCTGGGTTATTTGGCGATTTGCTTCCGGGAAGTAGAAAAAAGCGCGGATGGATATCTCGTCGAAGGTGAAATCACGATTGTTGATCAAACAGAGTAATTGCGGAGGATGGAAAACTTTGAAGAGAGCTTTATGCACGGTTATGGTGATGCTGTTGATGCTTGGGGCAATGCCGGTTTGCGGAAATGCTTCGGAATACCACACGGAGACAATCTATTTTGAGGATGGCAGTTATTTGGTCGTAGAAATGCTTCCCAGTTGCGCGCGAGTAACTGGCAGTTTGACCGGAAGCAAGCCATCTACATTTTACAATAGCGATGGAGAAGCACAATGGAAGGTTACACTGACTGGTTCTTTTACATATACAGGCACCACTTCCGCATGCTCCTCATCAAGTGTCAGTGTTACAATTTATGATTCTTCCTGGTACGTGGTTTCCAAATCCTCAGGAAAGAGTGGTAGCACTGCAACTGCTTCCGTTACAATGGGAAGAAAGTCTCTGGGTGTAACAGTACAAAAGGTGCCTGTCAGCCTATCTCTTTCCTGTGATGCCAGTGGCAATTTGAGTTAAGGCTTCGCCTTGCCTTCCTGATGGTATGTATCCAGACGCCAGGCTCCACAGATTCAGGAATGCCTTGCTCGGGATGACACGCGTTCCCGAATGATGGTGGCAATGACAATGATGATTCAGAAGAAACCGTGCCGGAGGCTGGCCTCCGGCACGGTTTGAAGGTTCCGGCTCTATGAGATAATTGCGTGATCTGTGCTTTGCTGCAAAACAGAGTATGCGTATCCGTTTGGCGAGGATAACCGACAAATTGGTGTTTATCGCTTCGCTCCAAGTTTCCTGTCATTGCGAGACCAGTGCGCACACTGGTCGTGGCAATCCCCCGGTTAGAG
>JAEDMI010000232.1 GCA_016303085.1 Acetatifactor sp. | reverse complement strand
GAATACAATATTCCCGGGTACGCTCCGTGAAAAGTTCCTCTACCGTATCCGCCTATCGCACAAACAGACCGATATTGTTCACATTGTCGTTGGTAGCAAGAAAATACCATGCCCCGTCCCATTGAAAAATGACGGGGTCCGCATACCCAACGGCCAAAGGAAATCCCGTTTCCACCGGCTTTATCTGCCCCTGTATTCTGTACCGGTCCTCCCCCATGGACACAAGGGTGTCTCTGTCCCAATATACATTTTTCTCATCCCGGGAACCGTCGGAGTAAACCATCTGCGCCCTCACCTGTTCCAGTTCACTCATATTCTTTACGCATACGTTATCCGGAAGTTCCGTCCTCTCACTGCACAGTGGCATCCAACGCTCCAGAATTCCCGGGAGCAAACTGTCCGGTATCTCCAACATTTCTACGTCCGGCGCTTTCTCCCATGCATTTTTCTCTCCCCGCTCCGCCACTTTCCACTCCTGTTCACTGAAGTTGACAAAATCCGTCGTTTTCCAGAAAACAAGTCTTCCCTCTTCTATGAGATTCCATGCTTCATCCAGCGGCTCGGCAACAATCAGATATTCCTCTCCTTCCTTTCTGAGACTCGGATTTCTGATTCCGCGTTCCGCAATGGTATTATTCTTCCGTATGGCAGCCCGCGCGAACAGTATGCCGTACCCCTGATTCAAAGCCTGAAATGCCTCACCATCCCGACTCACCGCAAAGTGTACACTGTTCGCCATGGACTCCGGATATTGATTCTCCCTGACTTCACCCGTAAATACTTTTATATATGCCATGTCCTTCACTCCCTATTGAGCGGCTCAAACACTTCCGCCACCTGACAGCCTTCCTTTACAAAAGCAATAAACTTCTCCAGCGGTGCCCGGCAGGTCAGCCACTGTTTCCCGCTGTATGTCTTCTTGCTGTTTACATCCTGCCAGCTACCCTCCGGCAGATAGACACTGCGCTCCGTACAGCCCTGCTCCGTAATGGGAGCAAACAGGATGTCCTCCCCGAACATATACTGGTCTTCCAGTTCATAGCACACTTCATCCTCATAATAATCAAAGAACATTGGACGCATCAGCGGTTTTCCCTCTTTAGACGCAACTTCCATGTATTGACAGATATAAGGTTTTAGTCTTTCCCGTAGTTCCACAAGTCCCTTTAAAATTTCATAGTCTCTGTCTCCGAAACTCCAAATCTCATTGTCTCCGCCACTTCTCTCCTTCACGCCCGGATGTCTCTCCGGCTGATTGGGTGTCCGCAGTCTGGAACCGTGAAGCCTCATGACAGGGCAGAACAGCCCGAACTGTGCCCAGCGCACAATCAGTTCCCTGAAGTACTCGCTCTGAATATCACCCGAAAAGAAACCTCCGATATCGCTGTTCCACCAGGGGATTCCGCTCATTGCCATGGAGAGCCCCGTCTTTACACTCATGCGCAGGGCCTCGAAACTCGACGCAATATCACCGTTCCACACCAGAGAGCCAAACTTCTGGCTTCCGGAATATGCAGCCCGGGTCAGAAGGATGATATCCTCTTCTCCGGCACTTCGCAGTCCCTCGTAAAACATCTTGCTGTAATAATATGGGTACAGCATTGCCGTCTGTGCACCATTTCCTGCATACAGCTTCAAATTAGAATACTGCTGGGGATGTACCTCAGGCTCCGCTTCATCCAACCAGAAATTGCAGATTCCCTTATCGTAATAATTTTTCTTAACCTTGTCCCAGACAAAAGGACCGGTACTCGGGTTGGTGGTGTCAATAAAGGTCTGCTGACCGTAGAAGTCAAAGGTTCCGTACTGGCCGTTTTCCGTGCGCACCAGCAAGTTGGCATCGTCCATGGCACGATAATTCTCGCTGGCGGGATTAATGGTAGGCCAGACGGAAACCACGGGTTGCACTCCCATCTCTTTCAGTTCTCTGCACATTTCTTCGGGATTTGGCCAGTATTTGGGGTCAAATTTCCACTCTCCCTGCTCTGTCCAGTGAAAATAATCAATGACAATGGCTGCCAAAGGAATTCCCCTTCTCTTGTACTCTCTCGCTGTCTCCAACACCTCATCCTGACTCTCGTATCGCAGCTTACTCTGCCAGAAGCCTGCTGCCCACCGAGGGAAGCGAGGTGCATAGCCTGTCAAATCGCAGTATTTTTTCAGCACATCGGCAGGAGTTTCCCCCGCATACACCAGATAGTCCGCCTGATAAGCACTATCCGCCACCCACATGGTATGGTTCTTCGTGGTCTCGCAGCGTCCCGGAGCCGGGTTATTCCAGAAAAAGCCATAGCCTAACGAAGAGTACAGCACCGGCACCGCAGACTTTGTATTGTAATGCTGCAAATTGCAGGTACTCCCCTTGCGGTCAAACACATCCTCCTGCTCCTGCCCCAGGCCGTAAAAATGTTCCCCGGGGTTAGCATCGAAAATCACCTTAATTTGATAATTATCACCTTCCGTATGTACATTGCGCCCGGTATAGTCTCCCTCAAACTTCGTGTGCAGAATCTGCTTTCCTGCCCGATACCAAGTAAACACGCCTCCATACCATGGATTTCCAGCTTCAACTTTCACGGACACCATGCCGTTAGTTAAAGTAGCGCATTGACTGTCTCCCTCAACCACACATTCCGGTTCCTGAATCGGTGGCAAAAGCGTCCAATTTTCCTCCGACAGTTTTCCGTTCTTCGTAGAACGGCATCTGATGCAGTCCCTACCATAGGCTTCCACCACCGTCAGTTCATCACGCCTCTGAAAAATAATTTTGTTCTCTTCCAATTTAATGATTCCCATATGTTTCTCCTTCCCTATTCACGCATAATCCCGCTCCGCCATACATCAGATTATTTTTCCCTGCACTCTCATTCAATAACATTATATTAACTTTCCAGACCGGATTCTTGCATTTTAATGCCAAGTACTTGCATTATTTTGCTTTATACTCTATGATGAGAGAGAACTGTCCGCAGCTTGCGCACTATACAGTACAGAAAAGAGAAAGTTAGCATACATGATACAGAATACTGCTCACGATCTATTACCTCTGGAAAACATTATCCATCGCACCGCCTCCCGTCCCTTCTCCCTGCACCGCACGGTGCTTTCCGGGGACGAAAACTGCGCTCTGTACCTTCACTGTCATCCCGAGGCGGAATTGTTTTATCTGGAACAGGGAAACCTTGATTTTCAGGTGGAAAACCACACCTATATGTTAAAGGCCGGGGAAGGAATCTTTATTCCTCCCGGCTTGATTCATAATGCATTCAATCTGACCGTTGCCGGCGACTCCTGTATATACAGGGCAGCAGTTTTCTCCGTGGACATGCTGGAAAAGAGCCTTTCTCCCTACTGCCGGACTTATTTTTCCCCGCTACACTTGCGTAGTATGGACTGCATCTATCCCATCACATACGAAAATCAAAAAAATACGCGACTGCTGTCACTGCTTCCCAACCTCTTTATCTTTCAGGAAACGGCTCTGGAACGCTATGAGCTTGCCCTTACCGGCACACTTTTCCTCTGCTGGCAGGAGCTTTACAATCTTTGCTTTTCCGGGCTTGATTCCTCTTCGGGCAATCACTGCCGCGCAGAGCTACAGGCAAGTCTGGATTTTATGCAGCAGCATTACCCCGACCCACTCTCCCTAAAAGACCTTGCATCAAGTGTCGGCTTCAGCGAAGGGTATTTTTGCCACAGTTTCAGAGATTTCACGGGATATACTCCTTTTGAATACCTGAACCGAGTCCGCATCGTAAAAAGCTGTGAGCTACTGGCACAGACAAACAAAAAAATAACTGAAATTGCTACCCTCTGCGGGTTCAACAATATCAGTTATTTCAATCGCACTTTTTCTAAGCTGATGAATACAACGCCCTCCGGATACAGAAAGACTTTTGCTTCTACGCCGTCACAATAATTCCGCCGTCATTGGCATACATACTGCTGATTCCCTTGGTATTTAAGACAATGACTCGCTTGAACTGCGTTTTTGCCAAAATCAGCTTTTTCATCAGTTCCGCCTTTTCCGGCGCATTACAAT
>JAEDMI010000231.1 GCA_016303085.1 Acetatifactor sp. | reverse complement strand
GATATGGTGATTGGATTTGGAGAGTTATTCTTAAAAGAAAATACATCTGATAACGATACTTTCATGCTGTGTGGAACAAAAGATGAAATTCAAAGCTTATTGAACACATTGATAAATATATGGAATGACTGACCTGAATATGGATGATTGACTTGAGCATTAATCGGATAACCGCACGGGCTGACTTGAATTTTTAAATTCCAGTGCGGAAGTAAATTTCCCCCACCCCGCATAAGCAGACGGTGGAATTAACTTTTGAAATTTTCGGATAACCGCCCGGTTGCATTTTGCTGGAAATAATACGCCTATTATGATAAGCTAAAAAAGCAAAACAGACGGATATTTTCATATAGTTATGGAGCGAATGTTTAGTTACGCTATGGCAATATGCGGGGGGATATTCGTCCCGGCACATAAATTGCCGGTGGGGAGACTGGATTTAGTTTACGATAATAATTAAGGAGACAGGTTCGACTTTGTGGTTACAATAAGAGAAACAACGATAAATGAACTAACTAATGTGAAAGATTTGTGGGCAGACGGAGATGTTATGAAGTTTGTAGGGTTCCCGGATGGCTTACACGAGACAGACGAAGAGATGAACCGGTGGCTTCGGTGGATATCGTCATCAAGACCAATGGTAAATCATTATTCCATCTTTGAGAACGACATTTATTGCGGCGAAACATTTTATGAAATTGATAGCAAGCATGGAAACAGTGCGGCAATGGATATCAAGTTGTTTTCGTTTGCGAGAGGGAAGGGCATTGCAACAAAGGCTCTTTCCTATGCAATGGAGGAGGCTTTCCGGAACGGAGCGGAAAAGGTATGGGTAGACCCGAATCCGGATAACGGAAAGGCAATCGCTTTGTATGAAAGATTGGGATTTGAACGTAAGCCAATGCCCGAATATCTGAAGAGTGATGAAAGATCATCGTCTGTTTACATGGAATTGAATCGAAAATAGGATTGTCCTAAAAAGTAGAGAGCAGTTTTTTACAGACAGAGTCCTGTAATTGATGGACAGAGTATGCATTATAGGGGAGAATAGAAAATATGTCAGGTGCTTTTTTGGAAAATACAATGTTAGGAATGACTTGGGAGGAGATTGAGGCTGCAGCAAAGGCTGAAGCAGTTGTATTTCTTCCGGTGGGTGTGGTGGAAGCGCATGGACCGCATTTGCCGTTGGGAACAGATATATACTGTGCGCTGAATCAGGCGTTGGAAATTAAGAAACAGTGGGAAAGAAAGGGTATTCCATGTGTTATTGCTCCTCCGTTTTACTGGGGCGGAACACAGGCAATGACAAGACAATTTCCCGGAACCTTTACAGCTTCTTTGGAGAGCATTGTGGCGGAAATGACGGATATTTTACAGAGCCTTGATCGCTTTGGCTTTTTAAAAGCGGTTCTGTTTAATGCGCATGGAGACGGCTTACAGAAAAATGCCATGATAAAGGTAATTACGGAGTGTAATGCGAAGCTGAAAATGCAAACATACTGGCCGGTTTATGAGGATGATATTACAATGGAAGGATTTACCGGCAAGGAGGACTTTCTGGCTTTGATTCCGCCTTTTGCATTTGAAAGAGCATTTCAAATAGAGCAATTTCCGCGAGATGAATTTGATATCCATGCGGGCGCGTTTGAAACAGCAATGATGCTGGAAATAATGCCGGAACTTGTAAGAACAGAGAAGCTGGAAGAACTGAAACCGACCTTTCTGATAGGAGAGCAAAGAAGGCTTTGGAATGAAGGTGAACCGGAGAACAAGTATCTTATTCCCGGGGGATATGTCGGAGACCCGGCAGGAAGTAAATACGTGAAGTCAGATATGGCAACAGTATATAAGGAATATGCAGACGGCTTAGCAAAATTTTTTGGATTTTAACGGGTGAAAAATGCCATTAGAAATATGATTACCGATATTTTGTTCGGTGCAAAACAGGATAATTTTGATTTCATGATGTCCACTTACTATAAAGATATTATTCAAGCGTTGCCTGACATAATGGACGGGTAAGCAGAGAGACGCAGCAAGGGAAACGCAGCAAGGGAAACGCAGCAAGGGAAACGCAGCAAAGGAAACGCAGCAAGGGAAACACAGCAAGGGAAAAGCGGCAAGGGAAACGCAGCAAAGGAAACGCAGCAAAGGAAACGCAGCAAGGGAAAAGCGGCAAGGGAAACGCAGCAAAGGGAAAGCGGCAAGAGAAACGTAGCAAGAAAAGCGCGGCAGGGAAAAATGCAGTAAAAAGAGACACAGTAAAAAAGAGATGTAGCAAGAAGAGACGGAAAAGAAGAGACAGCGAAAGAAGAAACCTATGAGCAAGAAAGACCTTTACGATACGCGTTTGTAAAATCCATTCCTATCATGTGCAGTTATTTGTTTGTGGGCATGGCATACGGTATCTTGATGAATGAGGCAGGATTTCCATGGTATGATTCCCTGCTGATTAGCGTATCGGTATATACCGGGGCATTCCAGTTCGTGCTGACAACATTGTTGTCCGCCGGAGCTTCCATATTGACCATCGCGTTGACTGCTTTTTTTATGAACAGCAGACAGACTTTTTACAGTCTGACATTTGTGGATGAGTTTCGTAAAATGGGGCGGCGTAAACTATATATGATACATACCATGACCGATGAAACTTATGCAGTCAATTGTACACTGGAACTTCCGGAGGAGGAGAAGCAGCAGGTGATGTTCCGTGTTGCGGTTCTCTCCAAGAGCTATTGGGTGACAGGTGCGGTAGCTGGCAGTGTCTTGGGGCAGTTGATTCCCGTTTCCCTGGACGGCATCGATTTCTGTATGACAGCCCTGTTTGTCATTATTTTTATGGATCAGTGGGAAAAGGCGGATACCCATTTCCCTGCTTTGGCGGGAATTGCTGTGGGGATTGTCTGTCTGTTTACTTTTGGGGAAAGCCGCTTTATGCTTCCTGCCCTGATAGGCGTTTCGGCGCTTCTGGTTTTGTACAATAGTCGGAAAGTTCGGAAGGTGGCGGAAGAGAAATGACAGGATATATATTGTCGGCAATTCTGGTATCAGCAGGAATAACTTTGGGACTCCGGGCGCTGCCGTTTTTATTCTTTCGCGGCGAACGAAAAATGCCGGAGTGGCTGAGTCGTCTCGGGGCAATATTGCCCTCTGCAATTATGGCGGTCTTGATTGTCTACTGTCTGCGGAGTGTCAAAAGCGATTTTGTGGGGAGCGGCATCCCGGGAATGTTAGCGGTTCTGGTGGTAGCTATCAGTTACAGATGGAAGCATAATACATTTATCAGTATTGTTGCCGGAACAGTTGTGTATATGGTACTGATTCGCATGCTTTGATGATGAAACGGAAAGTCGGAAGCTTGTAGAGCAATAAAGTATTGGGAGAGCTTTTTTACATGCGATGATAATTGAAAGTAAGTTTATTTAAGATTGACTGGGATACTTCTCTGAAAAGGGAGTAAGATTTTGAGGAGGGTCTGTGATGAAGAAAGTGAAGTTGTACAACATTATATTTCCCATATGGTTGTTGTGGCTTGTGCCGGTTACTTGGATTGTGGTGTTACCGGCAAATTTCCTGATTGACTTATTGGTAGTTGTATTGACTATGAAAGCCTTAAAAATTACCGATATAAAACAGAATGCAAAAAGGGTCATTTTGAAAGTATGGATTATGGGCTTCGTTGCGGATTTCATCGGAACTTTTGCCATGTTCATGTCGAATCTGATTGATTTTGATGCAAGGACAGAGTTTGGAAAGTGGTGGATAAGCAATATTTCAAATGCAGTCAGTTATAATCCGTTTGAGAACTTCTTTTCCTTTATTTGGGTCACTGTCTGTGTAGCATTAACGGCATGCCTGATTTACATAATCAATGATAAATGGTGCCTGAGAAAAGCGGATTTCAGTGACGAGCAAAGAAGAAGAGTGGCACTGTCTTTGGCAGTGTTTACGGCACCATATTTATTCTTCTTACCAACAGAATGGTTTTTTTAAAATTCCGGAAAATTCAATGTGGCTGAAAGGATTGTTCTACGGTTCGTAGGTTGTGCCAAGAAAGGAGAGAGTATA
>JAEDMI010000230.1 GCA_016303085.1 Acetatifactor sp. | reverse complement strand
ACACTGACTACGCGATTATATGCCGGGGAGGAGCTTTTGGATGAGAGACAGGTTTCCTTTGGCTTCCGCAAGGCAGATTTTCGCCAGGATGGTTTTTATCTCAACGGCAGAAAGGTAAAGCTGCGGGGGTTGAACAGGCACCAGAGCTATCCTTATGTCGGTTATGCGATGCCAAAGTCCATGCAGGAGCTGGATGCCATTATTTTAAAGAGAGAGCTTGGTGTAAATGCAGTGCGTACTTCTCACTATCCACAGAGTCACTTTTTTCTGAGTAAATGCGATGAAATAGGGTTACTTGTATTTACGGAAATTCCGGGATGGCAGCATATCGGTGATGAGGCATGGAAAGAGCAGGCAATACAAAATACAGAGGATATGGTGCGGCAGTATCGCAATCATCCCTCCATTGTACTCTGGGGTGTCCGTATCAATGAGTCAAAGGATGATGATATTTTTTACGGAAAAACCAATGAGGCGGCGCACCGTATAGATCCTTCCAGACAGACCGGAGGGGTACGGGCACATAAAAAGAGCAGTCTGTTGGAGGATGTATACACCTACAACGATTTTGTGCACGACGGTAGTAACAAGGGATGCGAACAGAAGAAAAACGTGACATCGAATATGAAAAAAGGGTATCTGATAAGCGAATACAACGGACATATGTATCCCACAAAGTCATACGATACCGAGGCCCACAGAAGAGAGCACGCAATCCGGCATGCAACGGTATTAAATGCGGTGGCCGGGGAGGAAGACATCGCAGGAAGCTTCGGATGGTGTATGTTTGATTACAATACCCATAAGGATTTCGGAAGCGGCGACCGGATTTGCTATCACGGTGTGACAGATATGTTCCGTAATCTCAAGGAAGCAGCATATATATACACCTGTCAACAAGAGCAGGAAACGGTGCTGGAGATAAGCTCCTCCATGGATATCGGAGAGCATCCGGGCTGTAACAGGGGTACGACTTGGATTTATACAAATGCGGACAGCGTGCGGATGTACAAGAATGACAGATTTATCAAAGAATATGTTCCCGGAGGCTCTCCCTTCTGTAACTTAAAGCATGGTCCTATTGCGTTGGATGATTTTATCGGCAATGCCATCATGGAAGAGGAAAACATTAAGCCTGCACAGGCAAAGGCCATAAAGGAAGCCCTGAATGCGGCGGCATTGTACGGGCTTGGAAACCTTCCCCGTCGGATATACCTGATTGCCTTGAAACTGGTTCTGGTCTATCATATGAAGCCTGTGGAAGCAGTTGCGCTTTATAACAAATATATCGGTGACTGGGGTGGCACATCTACCGTATACCGTTTCGAGGCGGTAAAGAATGGCAAGGTAGTGAAGGAGATGATGAAAGAGCCTGCAAAGGAAGTAAAGCTGTTGTGCTCGGCAGATCATGTAAGGCTTACTGAAGAGAATTCCTATGACGTGGCATTGGTGCGAATCAGGGCAGTAGACCAAAACGGAAATGTTCTTCCCTTCTTCAATGAGCCGTTACGGCTTGAAACAGAGGGCGATATCCAACTTATCGGACCCGATTGTATCTCTCTGAAGGGAGGTATGGGAGGTGCCTATGTTAAGAGTCTGGGAAGAAGCGGAAGGGGCAGCCTGATTGTGAAATGCAATGGCATGCAGGATTGCAGGCTTCCTTTCTCGGTTGAAATCCATAGTGAATCAGAAAAAAGCATGGAAGACATGCATTGAAAGCAAGAGTCAGAGTAATAAAAAATGAGTAGAAAAGAGGAGGTTGCAAAATGTCGGAAAAATCAAAGGTGATTTTCGGCAATGAGATGAGCAAAAGTACCTACAAAAAAGCGTTGAAATCCAAGAGAAAGTATGTAAAAAAATTCGGGGACGACACAGGATTAAGCTATCCGGTTACACTGGTTCAAAATCCGGCCATCGGAGAGCTGTTGGGGGTACAGGAAATCAGGCTTGGGGAAGGAACGCCGGTTGCGGAGAAAAATGCGGAAAATATACCGGAGGGCTTTGATACGGAAAAAGGCATTATCGTGGGTAACATCAGAATGGGCTTCGGACATTATCGGATTTCCATGGCCATTGCCTCCGCGGCAAACGCGATGGGGTATACTCCTTACTGGATGGATTTGAATTCCTACAGACAAACTACCTGCACCAAGGTAATCAGTGCGCAGAACGATTTGTATTCTCTGGGCTCCAGAATCTCCCAGAAGAGCAGACTGTTTAACAAATTCGTATGGGAGCCTATGAATTACGAGGGATTCCGAAAACTTTCCTACAATGCGGCAGACCAGAAAAACGCGGAACTGATGGCACCTGTCTACCGGAATATACCAAAAGATGTTCCCGTGGTGGCAACCCATGTCTGGCCGGCCCAGGCAGCGATTCATGCAGGTATGACTAATGTAGTCAACGCAGTCCCCGATAACTGGCCCATGGCTCTTCATTTGGCCGAGGGAGCGCTCCATACGGTTCAGACCCACTACGCATATCAGGGCTATCGTATTTTAAACGGGATGCAGGGTAATGATGTGTTAAAACCTATGCCGGAGGATGCACTGCTTTATACGGGACATTATATTGACCATGAGCTGGTGAGTCATATAGAAACGGATTGCGCAGCGAGAAAAGCCCGAAAAGAAAAGGGCGAACCCATGCGATTCCTGTTGACAATCGGAGGTGCCGGAGCACAGAGAGAAATATTTGCGGAGATTATTAATTACCTTTTGCCGCTTATCAGGGAAAAGAAGGCAGCGCTTTACGTGAACGTGGGAGACTATAAAAATGTATGGACAGAGCTTTGCTCACAGCTGCTGGAAATGAAGGCTTTAGCATCGGAACACTTTAACAACTGGAAAGACACTGTGGACTTTGCTGATAAGGCGCTTACGGAAAAGGTGGAGGGAATACACGGTTTCTGGCATGAAAACATATTTGAAGCGGTGTATTGTACAAATCTTTTGATGAGAAGCTGTGATGTATTGGTGACAAAGCCCAGTGAACTGGCATTTTATCCTGTGCCGAAGCTGTTTATCAAACGGGTGGGAGGACATGAGCAGTGGGGCGCCGTACACTCGGCAGAAATCGGGGACGGAACACCGGAATGCAGAGATATTCCACACACCTTGCAGATGGTACGTATGTTTACGGAGGAGAAGAAATTTTTCTGCGATATGTGTGACAATATCTTGAGAAATAAAGATGCAGGCATTTATAACGGAGCTTACGAGGTTGTGAAAGCAGCCTTTGCATGTAAGAACAAGAAACTTTAAGGGAGGGTTTGAAAATGAAATTGTCAGGTAAAGAAAAGGTTTCCTACGGACTGGGAGCAGTGGGCAAGGATATGGTTTACATGCTCTCAGCAAGCTATATTCTGTATTATTATCAGGACATTTTGGGTGTGAAGGCTTATATCATGGGCATCATTTTGCTGGCAGCGAGGGTGTTTGATGCCTTTAATGATCCCATTATGGGAGTATTGGTGGCAAAGACAAAGACAAGGTGGGGCAAGTTTCGCCCCTGGCTTTTCGTCGGAACAATTTTAAATGCTGTTGTGCTTTATTTTATGTTTGCGGCACCTCCAACCCTGGATGGTGCGGGGATGGTGGCATACGCAGCAATTTTTTATGTGCTCTGGGGAGTGACCTATACCATGATGGATATACCCTACTGGTCCATGATTCCGGCATTTACCGAAGGGGGTAAGGAAAGAGAAGGACTTTCCACTCTGGCGCGTTCCTGTGCGGGAGTGGGTTCTGCCCTGATTACCATTCTGACGATGAAGTGTGTTCCTATGTTGGGGAAAATAGGCCATAGCGAATTGACTTCCGCAACCGAGATAGAGAGATATGGTTTTCAGTATTTTTCGCTGATTATCGCAGTTTTATTTGTAGTTTTTATTGGTATCTGCTGTTGGAACATCAAGGAAAAATCTACGGTGAATGTGGAGGCACCTTCTGTGGGGCAGATGTTTCGGACGCTGTTGCAGAACGATCAGGCCATGACGGTGGTGATTACCATTGTTTTGATTAACTGCTCCATTTACATTACTTCAAATCTTGTTATCTATTTCTTTAAATATGAC
>JAEDMI010000229.1 GCA_016303085.1 Acetatifactor sp. | reverse complement strand
CTGTAATCTGCGGCGTGGAAGCAATGGTCACTTTTGTCTTATCGCTGAAGGTATCTCCATAAAAGACATAAGACTTCTTTTTTTTCTCAGCTTCGGTCTCTTGTCCGCGCACTGCCCGTGTCTCGTCAATCACCGCTGCCACACGCTCCAGCACCCGCTCATCCGCCAACACATCTCCGCAGTTTAAAAAAAGTACAAACTCGCCGGAAACCTGAGCTACCGCCTGATTCATGGCGTCATAAATGCCCTTATCCTCTCCCTTGAAAAAGCGGACGCGACCCAGGAATTCCTCATTCAACAACGCTTTATTGGATTCAAACTCCTGCCCTGATATACCCTTCAGGAAATCCGTGGAGCCGTCTGTGCTGCCACCGTCCTTGACAATCACCTCATAGTCCGTGCAGGTCTGTCCTGCCACGCTGAAAAGCGTCTCCTTCAATTTTTCCCCGGGATTATAGGATACGGTAATAATGGAAAATTTCATCGGATAACCCTGCCTTTAAAACACTTTTTTCTGTCTGTGCAACAGGAATAGGCATACTGCACCCACCGCCAGGAAAACGATGCAAACCGGCCAACAAACAAAGCCGGATACAGCAAGAGCCGTGTTGCCTAAGCAATAAGAAATCAGGTTGACACCCGCATGGGCAGCCACCGCCACCCGGAAATCTCCGAAAAACTCATAGCCGTAGATAATCAGACACGCCATAACAAAACCATAGATGCCCTGCACGGTATTACCGTGATACACCCCGAAAAATACCGCTGCCACCACCATTGCAGCCACGGGCTTCATCATTTTTTTCAGGCAGTTGTAAACAATGCCTCTAAACAGCAGTTCCTCTGTCAGTGGTGCCGCTAATACATAAAGAACCAGGGCAGCCCAAATTCCTGCAGAATACTGGGACTGCGCAACTGCCTGATAGGCTGCGGAATTGTCTGTAACCCCGCACAAATCCAACAACATGTTGAAACCAAACATGGCTCCTACCACAGCTACAGCAAGAAGGACATAATTATACACCGGTTCCCGCTTCACATGCAGCAGCTTGGTATCCTCTGCTGCTCCGGCAATCATTGTCTTCGCTGTTTTCCACACAAAAGCACCACCTGCTGCAAAGCCCACAATCTGCATGAGTGCCACGGCATTACCCGTATAGGCTGTCGGAGTTCCCGTCTCATCATACACAATCAGCGGCATACCTGCCACGGCTCCTCCCAACACGTCAAACAGGAAACGCACCACGTAAACCGCAAGGCTTCTGATAATGAAAACATCAAAAAGGGATAGGCAAACTGCCAGATTTTCTGGAAGTTCATTCCCGGCTTAACATCCTCGGTTCCCCGCAGGAGAAATCTCTGCAGTTCCTCAACAGAACGGACAATATAATCCGCCTTTGCCTCCCGAAGCTCTTCCATGTCCCCATAGCCGTAGGTCACTCCCACGCTGTCCACGCCCATAGCCTTTGCGCCTTCCACATCAAACTTCCGGTCACCTATCATGTAAACCTTGTTTTTCTCTATGGGCTTGTCCCCGAACAACTGTCGAAGTGCTTCCTCCACTACCTCATCCTTGTTTACTCTTCTGCCGTCCAGTTCACTTCCCACCACAACCTTGAAATACTTTCTGATACCGAAATGCTCCAGAATCCGCTCCACAAATACGGTAGGTTTGCTGGAAGCCACTGCCAGGAACATTCCTTTGGAATTCAACGCCTGCAGCATCTGCGGAATTCCGTCATACAATCTGTTTTCAAATATTCCTGTATCCTGAAAACGTTCCCTGTACTTTGCTACCGCCTCTTCTGCCTGTTCCTCGCTCATATTGTAAAATTTTATAAAGCTGTCCTTTAAGGGCGGCCCGATAAACGGCTCCAGCTTGTCGATATCCGGCTCCTCAATGCCAAAAGAAGCAAGAGCATATTGTACACAGGTGCAGATACCTACCTTGGGGTCTGTCAGTGTTCCGTCTAAATCAAAAAGCAGATAATTCTTCATTTAAAAGCTCCTTATCTTATCATTGCCGTCATCCACAGTGTTTTCAATCTTCATTATCTTCACGTCGTAGCCCACCGTCTCATTCACCTGAACATGGGCAATATCGCCCTCCTTTTTGCCCAGAAGCGCTTTTCCCAGAGGACTTTCGTTGCTGATGAGATTGGCAAGGGAATTGCCACGAACCGTGGTCACGATTTTATAGGTCTCCACTGAACCATCATCCGCAAACTCAACAGTCACCGTATTATTGATTCCCACTTCATCCTCCGCGGATTCCTCTGAAATCACTTTCGCTGTCTTAATCATCCTCTCCAGATAACGGATACGGCTTTCGTTCTGATTCTTATATTTCTTTGCCGCATGATACTCAAAATTCTCGCTCAAATCTCCGTGTGCTC
Source organism: Acetatifactor sp. (assembly GCA_016303085.1). Lineage (GTDB taxonomy): Bacteria > Bacillota > Clostridia > Lachnospirales > Lachnospiraceae > Acetatifactor. Next base: position 1,694 of record JAEDMI010000229.1, on the reverse strand, counting down.
TGGTCTCCTTCACATCCTCCAGTGCTTTGGGCCGCACTACCAGTTTGCGGTACTCGATTTCCTCTTCCATCTTTTTGATATCACCGGGTGTCAGTTCATCGTACATTTTTCCCTCATTTCTGCGCTGTTTTCCGCGCATATACAATTTCAAGTCCGGAGAACTTCTTTACAGCATCCGGACTAATCACAGTCTGCTTTTGCAGGGCTCGACTTCTACAGCTGAATAGCATAAATTACAGCAACCGCCAGAATAATCTGAATGATGGCAAAGCGGAACACAGTCTGGGTGTTTGACCAGCCCCACACCTTGCGCACGTGGTCATGAAGAGGTGTCCTGGTATTTTTCAGAATCCGAATCTTGAAAAAGCGCAGCAACGCCACCTTTATCAGCCCCAGGCCTCCGTCCAGCATCAGCACCAACGCAATGGGAATATACAGGAGAGGACTTCCTGTCTTCAAAATGGCGATGCTGATAAACAGCCCCATAGAGCGGGAACCGGCATCTCCCATCATCAGCCTGCTGGGTGTCGCATTGTACCAGAGATAACCAAGAATGCAGACCGCAAACAGCAGAATCAAAAAGGAAAAGTCCTGTCCCTTTTCCAGCACTCTGTCCACGATATATATGGTCATAACAGAGATAATCGTCAGGGTGCCCGACAATCCGTCTACGCCGTCAGCGCAGTTAGTGACATTCACAGACCCCCACACCAAGATCACAATAAGAACAGCGAAAACCACAGGCGGTATGGTGAGTTGCACATGAAACAGCGCCAGTTCGATGGTGTTGGAGTTATATTTCAAATAAGTCATGGCTACCATGGCAGCCACACACAAGTCCAAAAAACCCTTTTTGTATTCTCCCCAGGGCGTTTTGGAGGCATCATCAAGAAATCCCGTCATCATGCAGATGACAATCAAAATCAGGTAAATTACAAGCTCCGGGTTCAGGGGCACAAACAACAGTGCTGCCGCCACAAAGCAGAATACAAAAATAATACCCGCACCTCTGGGCTTTCCCGCAGAAAGCTTGCCGTCATGGGCAAACTCCCTGCCCGCATCCTTCGGCAGAAATTCCTGTAGTTTATGGGTTGTAAACACAGTAGCCGCAAAGGCGAAAATAATGCCCGCCAGCGCCAGGAGGGAGTTGTAAGATTCGGGTATCAGGAAATACAGCATGTCTTTTATTCTCCTATCAGAAAAGCCTTAAACGGCAGGCACATGGCATGTCCCGCCGCTAAGGCTTATCATAGCATAAATCAGATAGGGATGCAAATAAACTTCGTCGACTTTTCGCCCGATCCGCCTACTGTGTTATTCGCTTACTTTTTCCCAAATTGCAGGTACTCCAGGTCAAAGTTACTGCCGGGCAGGAAAATCAATTCGATTTTGCCATTCCCACACAACTTTTCGATGTAGAAAGTCTGCGGCTTGCAGGCTTCCGAACCGGTTCCCGTAAACTCCACAATCCGGTTCACCGTCTCGCCCGTTTCATCCGTGAAGTGAATGTGGATGGTGTTGGCAGCGAGAGGCGTACGCCCACAGATTGTGACAAAACTTGCACCCTCCTGTCCGAAATTCATGTTGTCATACACAATCGTTACGTTATTGCCGATGCCTCGAATGATGCTTCCTTCCCGGGTAAAGGTATCTCCGTAGACCGCATTTGCCTCGCAGCCGTACAGAGTGCCGAA
>JAEDMI010000228.1 GCA_016303085.1 Acetatifactor sp. | reverse complement strand
TAGAGCGTCGCATTGGTAGTGCGGAGGTCACGGGTCCGATTCCCGTCAGCAGCTCTGGAAACCCGCAAAACATAAGGCTTTGTGGGTTTTTGTTTTGCTCGGGTATCAATTTGGGTATCAGACATATGTTCGGGTGTCTGGTGCCTGCTTTATTTTGCCATAAACTCTGGAATGCTGTCAAGGACTTGCGTCTTTTCTCAACATTTAGAACCTGTAAGACTTGGGTTTGGAATAGACTTTTTTAGGTAGCTATGTTACAATAAGAGCACGAAATCACTGGTAATACAGAGGTTTCGTGCTTGTTATTTTGGAAGGAGGTACAAATTATGTGTATGGTTTCTATTAATGTGCCGGAAGAAATACTATTGGATTTACATGAAGATAAAGCAGATTTTGCTGATTATGTTAAGTGCATGGTTGCCCTTGACTTGTATAAAAACAGAAAAGTATCCCTTGGCTATTGTGCTAGTATGGCAGAAATGTCAAAGGAGGATTTTGTGAAGTTTCTGGGGAAAAATGGCGTTTCTATCTTTTCCTATGAAGATGAAAGCGAGTTTTTGGAGGAACTAGCGAATGCGTAAAGTAATTGTGAACTCCACACCGCTGATTGCTTTGAGCCATATAGGGAGGTTAGACTTACTGAAAATGCTATATGGGGAAATTAGTATTCCGCAGGCTGTATATAAGGAAATCTCTGCAAAGACCGGTTCTGTCTGCCAAAAGGTAGTGGATAATTCACTTGAATGGATAAAGGTAGAGCGGATTCAGAATGAAATGGCAAAGACAATGTATAAAACTCAGCTTCATGAAGGGGAGGTTGAGGTAATGATACTTGCGAAGGAGACCGAGGCTGATTTGGTTATCATTGATGATATGAATGCCAAGAAGCACGCGAAGTATCTTGAATTACCCGTAACCGGAACATTGGGGGTACTGATTAAGGCAAAACAAAAAGGCTATATTAAAGAGTTAAAACCGGTTTTACGAGAATTGGTTGACAAGCATATTTATATTTCAGAGTCACTCATAGAATTGTGTTTGAAGCAAGTTGGGGAATCCGTAGACACACGGTAAACAGCGTGCTTTCCTTCTTGATTTTACTTACTTTTACGGGCTTTCTCCAATCCGATTCCCGTCAGCAACTCTAATGAAAAGAGTGGAAACCTTGATAAATACAGGGTTTCCACTTTTTTGCGTTCATAAGTCCTATAAAGTCTTTGTAATGAAATCATGTTGTAAGCTTTCACTTCCGTTGCTGTTAATTAGTATTGCAAAACAATTATTTACCGGCTATCTGCTTTCTTCTCCGCCGGGGCCGTCCTTACGGGGAACTTCATCAGGAATGATGTCCTCAAAGATGTCGTATTCCATGTCCTGTGGCAAGTCTTCCTCGGGGATGTTCCCGTCGTCATAGTCGTCAATAGGTTTCAACATATCAATTACCTTCCTTTCGCAGATAGGATGTACAGATTTACAAATTTTATGCTATAATGTACGCGAGCAGAAAACCAAGCGACGCGAAAGCGTCATTTGGTTTTCGCCGCGAAAACGCCTAGTATATTAGTTGGAGAAAAGATGAGTGTAAGAAAAGGAAAATGTATTGTGATTTGCGCCGGGGACCTGACGCTGGGGGAGATAACGGTATGTGAGGATGACCTGGTGATTGCCGTAGACGGAGGACTGAGTTACTGCGGGATATTGAATGTGGAGCCGGATTTGATTTTGGGAGATTTTGATTCTGTCAGTGAGCAGGAAGCTCTGGCAATAGAAAGTCTGGAGCAGCAGATTCCCGAGCGTATATTGCGCCTGCCCTGCGAGAAAGACGACACGGATACGTTGGCTGCTCTGAAGGAAGGACTGAATCGGGGCTATACCGAATTCCGTATCTATGCGGGAACAGGAGGACGTTTTGATCATACTCTGGCTAATATTCAGTGCCTGCTCTATTTGAAGAACAGAGGGGCTGTAGGTTATCTTGTAGACGGGGCAGGAATGATGCTGGTTATCAAAAACGAGGTCGTTCATTTTCAAACGGGTCTGGAAGGGTATTTGTCACTGTTTTCTCTCGTGGAGGAATCTCGGGGAGTCACAATAGAAGGAATGAAATATCCGCTGGAAGGTGCTGTTATAAGCAATGATTTTCCCATCGGCATCAGCAATGAATTCGTGGGAGAGGCAGCGTCAATTGCTGTGGCGGACGGCACTTTGGTATGTATGATAACGTATGCAGGGCTTTAGGATGATGGCATAGGTAGTGCAGGATAAAAACGGTGTAGCGCGGACGCTACACCGTAAACAGTTCCAGAATAAATACAACAAGGCAGCAGAGCACGGATACGGGAAATAAACCGGCGCCCAGCCAGGCTGCTACAATTCCAACGACCAGAGCGGCAATGCCGGCAATGGGGGATTGCGTAGCTTCCATGATAGCGGGAAAGGTCATAACCGCCAGGGTTACATAGGGCACATAATACAAAAAGGACTTTAAGAACTTATTTTTAATCTGCTTGCGAATCAAAGTCAGCGGTAATACGCGAATGGCGTAGGTGACACCGGCCATGATGGCAATATAAATATATACGTTATGCGTCATGTTCTGCCTCCTCTTCTCTGACGGGGAAAAGGGCGGCAGCAATGCCGGAGATTACCACAGTCAGGATGATGGTTCTTGTACCACTTGAAAGCCGGGAGATAAGAGGAAGGTGTGTCGCTGCAAAACTGGCGGCAAAGCTGATTGCCACACAGACTGCAATTACCTTATTCTTTTTTGACGGGGGAATGATGATTGCCAAAAACATGCCGAACAGTGCAACACTGAGAGCGCTGACAGCCCGAAGAGGCAGAAGATTTCCCGCAATCACGCCCAGAGCCGTTCCGATAGCCCAACAGGGAGCAGCAATCAGAATGGCACCGTATGTGTAATAAGGGTCAAGGGTTCCGGGTTGGGCGATGGTGATGCCGAAAATTTCATCTGTGACATCATAGCCTACTAACAACCGATGTATCAGCGGAGTCTCGGGAGAAAATTTCTGGCTCAGTGCGCAGCTCATCAACAGGTATCTGGCATTGGCAATCAGTGTCATGAAAAACATTTCAAAGTAGGTCGCATTTGCGGCGATGACCGTAAAACCGGCGTATTCACCCGCAGATGCGTTGTTTAGCAGGCTGGCGAGAAAGCCTTGGAATGCGGTAAGCCCGGCGCTTCTTGCAGCCACTCCCAGAGAGAAGGAGACAGCCAGATAGCCGAGCCCGATGGGTATACCGTCCCGAAAGCCTTTGACAAGTGCTTTGTTGTGAGATTTCATATCATTTGTACCACCTTTGGGTAAAGTTGGCGGAAAGCCGCCAAAAGACATTATAGCAGTATCGGGATAAGATGTAAAAGGATATTTTTATGAAACACGATTTGACAAAGGGAAATGTGGCGACAGCGCTGTTAGCTTTTGCAGGCCCTATGATATTGGGAAATATGCTGCAGCAGCTTTATAATATCGTAGATACTTGGGTAGTAGGTAAATTTGTGGGAGCCGATGCCTTGGCGGCTGTTGGTTCTGCCTATTCGTTGATGACCTTTTTGACATCGGTTCTGATAGGATTATGTATGGGAAGCGGTGCGCTGTTGTCATTTTATTTTGGCAGGAAGGACGACGGAAAACTGCGCAGCTGCATGTTGTCTTCGTTTGTCCTGATTGGGGCGCTTGCACTGGGAATCTGTCTCGGAGTGTTAATCCTGCAAAATCCCATTCTGCATCTGTTACAGATTCCGGCTGAATTACTTGGATTAATGAAGAGGTATACGTCCATTGTATTTTTGGGAATCTTTTTTGTGTTCCTGTACAACTTTTTTGCATTTGTGTTGCGGGCTGTAGGCAATTCCGTGATACCGCTGGTGTTTCTGGGAATTGCTTCGCTGTGCAATGTGGTGTTGGACTTATATTTCGTTCTGGGGCTGGAAATGGGACTGGAAGGTACCGCGTGGGCAACAGTAGCGGCTCAGGCACTTTCCGGAATCGGTCTGGGATTTTATACATGGGTCAAAGAACCACGCTTCCGCTTTTCGCTCGGGGAGTTTCTTGCCGATGAGAAGCCCATGAAGGAGCTATTT
>JAEDMI010000015.1 GCA_016303085.1 Acetatifactor sp. | reverse complement strand
AACTGTCTGCAAAAATAAAATCACATCCGGCATCAGCAAGCTCGCAGGCTGCTTCGTAACATTCCTGACCCTCGGGTATGTTGGTCTTGATTACATACTCAACACCCAGATTCTCGCAGGCTTCTTTTGCTGCGTTCAGGAAGTTCAGGTCATAAGTAGAATTCTCATCGTGCAGGAAAATAAATCCTGCCTTTAATCCGGCAGTATTCCCGGCTGCTGTACCGGAAGCGGCATCAGTATCAGAAGAACCGCATCCTGCCAGAGCACTGACTGTTAAAGCCATAACGGCAAGTAAACTTAGAACTTTCTTTTTCATAATTTTTCCTCCTGTTTTTTCCTTTTCCCGGACTCTGTGAGTTTAACGCAAAAAGGGCAGTATGACATCTCCATACAACCCCATTGTCTGCACTCAACAATACTCAGTATAATCATCCGTAACTTCCCTTGTCAAGAGAAGGTTACATATTTTTTGTTTTTTTATCGAAAAACAATCTCTCCGGTTTCTGCATCCATACTTTCCACGATTGCCAGGGATTCCAGCCTGATTCCTTTGGAACGAATCAAATCGCCACCCTTCTGGAAACCTTTTTCCACGGCTATACCGATTCCTTCCACCGTTGCACCGGCCTCGCCGACAATCTCCAGCAGCCCTTCCAGTGCACATCCGTTAGCCAGAAAATCATCGATAATCAGGATATGATCCTCCGGTGTGATGAACTTCTTGGATACGATAACATCATAAACCTTCTTATGAGTAAAAGACTGAATCTTTGTGGAATACACTTCGCCGTCTATGTTAAGTGACTGAGTTTTCTTGGCAAAAACCACCGGAACATGGAAATGCTGGGCGACCACACAGGCGATTCCGATGCCGGAGGCCTCCACCGTCAAAATTTTTGTAATGGGACAATCTGCAAACAGATGTGCCCATTCTTTTCCCATTTCATTGAACAAATCAATATCCATCTGATGATTCAGAAAAGAATCCACTTTCAACACGTTTCCTGCTTTAACCGTTCCGTCCTTCCGGATGCGCTCCTCAAGTAATTTCATTGCCGTAATGTCTCCTCTTTCGATCATTTTCCCGTTGCCACGGGATATTCTTATTATAAGTAGATTTGGGTTGCTTTTTCAAGAGCTTTCTGCTTTCTTTGTCCGGTACGGTTCCGCTTGGATTCTCACAGTAACGGGTTGAACGGTTGCTCTACAATACCGACAAAATCAGAATTTCCACACTCATCATATCGTTCATGCGTCCGGTCTTCACGGCTTCCTCCGCTTCCACGCATTTCTGTACTGCGTTGCGGAGAGTGGAGGTCTTGAATTTGGACGCCTGGTTGATATATTTTTGAACCACAAAAGGCGGGACTCCGATTTTTGTCCCGATGGCACGGTTATCATGGCCCCCGGATTTCAATTCCTTTGTCTGCAGCAGCATGTTACACTGTCTGGCGATGAGAAAAAGAATTCGCATGGGTGGCTCTTTTAAAGCCAGTAAATCGTAGTAAAGCTCCAATGCAGCCTTCTGCTTTTTGTCTGCAATGGCGTTTATCATATCGAAGATATGGTTGCTGACGCGGGTGGTACAGATGCTTTCCACGTCTTCTTCGGTGATGACTTCTTTGGCCATACAGTAGCAGACAAGCTTTTCCAGTTCCATCTGAATATTGTCCATATCGGTTCCCGTCTTGGAAATAATCAGCTGCACCGTGTTTTCCGTTATTTTTTTCCCGTCCTTTGCCAGAGTCCCCGCAATCCAGCGTTTCAGGGTGGTTTCATCCTGCACTCCAAACTCTGCGGCGTAGCCTTTGGATTGTACTGTTTTATAGAGCTTACTTCGTTTATCTACCTCACTCTCCGTAAAGACAAAGAAGGTGGATTCATTTGGCTCATCGAGGTACTCTGCCAGCTTTTCGCCGCCGGATTTAAACAAGCCGCTGTCCGTGATAAAGATGACCCGGCGTTCCGCCAGAAAAGGAAGAGTCTCCGCCAGGTCGATGACCTCACCCACAGGGATATCCTTCCCTTCGTAAAAGTGGGTGTTCATGGTATCGCCATCGGTGCAGAGGGCAGCTCGAAGTTTTTCCTTATATTGTCTGCGAAGATAGCGTTCCTCTCCGTAGAGAAGGTACATTTGCTTAAAATGATTTTGTTTGATGTCTTCGGCTATCTGTCTCATTGCGGTGTCCTTTCGGAGAAAATTCTTCTTGAACTGTTAACAGTTCAGCCTTCTGTTACTATGTATTTTGCCTTCCTTTGAAAAGGTTGTCAAGGAAAGAAAATTGTGGGACTTTTCAAGGGAATGTGTAAAACGGGGAGAGACGGACTCGCCTTATCTCTTATTTTAGCGCAGGAACGCGAAATGCGCGATGATTTGGAGTTGCTGTATCAAACTTCTTTCTTTTATAATGGAAAAGTACGAATTTTAGAGTTTCTTGAGTTTGGAGGTAGTTTAATGGAACAATTAAACATTACGGCTGCGAAAGATAACGAGAAAATATACAAAATTTTGGGAGATTTGATGAACGGAGACAAGGAATTTCAGATTATGATTACGGTTCCCTCCGCAAAGACCGACAGCAATCGTGCCACCAAAGAGACAACGAAACAGAAAGAGGTTATCAGAGATCTGGAGCAGGATGTAACCGACATGATACATGAAATTGGCGTACCCGCACATATCAAGGGCTATCAGTATCTGAGGGAGGCCATTATGATGTCGGTGGAAGATCCGGGAATGATAAGCTCAATTACCAAGATACTGTATCCTACCATAGCAAAGCGTTTTCAGACCACACCAAGCAGGGTGGAAAGGGCAATCAGACATGCCATCGAGGTTGCCTGGAGCCGCGGAAGAATGGAAACGTTGGATGCGCTGTTTGGCTACACAATTGACACGGGCAAGGGAAAACCCACCAATTCGGAGTTCATCGCTTTGATTGCGGACAGAATCAGACTTTCCTACAGGGAATAAGGTTATTCTGTTTACAGCCTGTTAACTGTTTTCTTTCATTTATTAAAGAAACACTTTCCACCGAGAAAATAATGCGATATAATGTCCGTATAGAGCAAATAGTTGTTCGGAGTGATGGAGGGCTTGCAATGAAAAAAATTCTTTTTGCGGCATCGGAAGGTGTTCCGTTTATCAAGACAGGCGGTTTGGCAGATGTTGTAGGTTCTCTGCCGAAATGTATTGATAAGCAGTATTTTGACGTCAGGGTCATCATCCCCAAGTACGCCTGTATGAAGCAGGAAATGAAGGACAAAATGCGATATGTAAACCATTTCTACATGGATTTTAACTGGAAAAGGGTTTATGTGGGAATCCTGGAAGCGGAAGTGGAAGGGGTACATTATTACTTTATTGACAATGAATATTATTTCTGCGGTTCTAAAGTTTATAACGATTCTCCTATCTGGGAGATAGAACGGTACTCATATTTTTCAAAGGCGGTTCTTTCTGCCCTGCCGGTGATTGGTTTCCAACCGGATGTGATTCACTGCCATGACTGGCAGACAGGCTTGATTCCCGTTTATATGAAGGAGCGTTTCCGTGAGGGTGAGTTTTACCGCGGAATGAAGTCGGTCATCACTATACATAACTTGAAATTCCAAGGGAAATGGGATACCAAAACTGTCCGCAGTATCACGGGTCTGCCGGAGTATTACTTTACACCGGATAAGCTGGAGGCCTACAAGGATGCCAACCTGTTGAAGGGCGGTATCGTCTATGCGGATGCGGTGACAACCGTGAGCAACACCTATGCGGAGGAAATCAAAACTCCGTTTTACGGCGAAGGGCTGGACGGGTTGTTGCGGGCAAGAAGCGGCGACCTTAGAGGTATTGTCAACGGTATTGATTATAACGAATTTAATCCTGAAACAGATAAACATATTGTAAAGAATTACAATGCCGTGAATTTCCGAAAGGAAAAGGTGAAAAATAAGCGGGCGCTGCAGCAGGAACTGGGACTGTGCCAGGATGACAGGAAAATGATGATAGGTCTTGTCTCCCGATTGACGGATCAGAAGGGACTTGATTTGATTGCATACATTATGGACGAACTCTGTCAGGACGATATTCAGTTTGTGGTGCTGGGCACCGGTGAGGAACGATATGAGAATATGTTCCGTCACTTTGACTGGAAGTACAGCGATAAGGTTTCCGCAAATATTTATTATTCGGATGCCTTATCCCACAAGATTTATGCTTCCTGCGATGCTTTCCTTATGCCGTCCCTGTTTGAGCCCTGCGGTTTAAGCCAGCTGATGGCGTTGCGCTACGGTACTATTCCCATTGTCCGTGAGACCGGTGGTCTGAAAGATACGGTACAGGCATACAATGAATACGAAAGCACCGGAACAGGCTTCAGTTTTGCAAACTACAATGCCCATGAGATGTTGAACACTATCCGCTATGCCGAGCATATTTATTACGATAAGAAGCGTGAGTGGAACAAGCTGATTGACAGAGCTATGGCGGCGGATTTCTCATGGGAGGTTTCCGCGAAGAAGTATCAGGAAATGTATGACTGGCTGATAGGGTAACCATGAAAGATAACAGTGCAAAGAACAACTTCATCATGCAGGCCGGAATTCTGGCGGCAGCCGGAATTGTCAGCAGGATTATAGGGCTCCTCTACAGGAGCCCTTTACAACGTGTCATCGGTAATGAGGGAATGGGGTATTATCATATAGCCTATGCCTTCTATACTATCATCCTGTTGATATCTTCCTACAGTATTCCTGCGGCAATTTCCAAGGTAATCGCCCAGAAGCTGGCGGTGAAGGAGTACAGGAATGCCCATCGGATTTTTAAGTGTGCGCTGGGATATGTGTTAGTGGTGGGAGGTATCGCCAGTCTGATTTTGTTTTTCGGAGCCGGATTGTTTGTGCCGCCGGAGGCAGTTCCTGTGTTGCGCGTCTTTGCACCCACTATTTTTATCTACGGAATATTGGGAGTCCTCAGGGGCTATTTCCAGGCACATAAAAGCATGGCCCAAACCTCAGTATCCCAGATTTTGGAGCAGATTGCAAATGCGGTTGTCAGCATCGGTGCGGCCTATCTGTTGATTCGGCATACCTTCGGAACGATGGAGTTACCTGCCGATGAGACAGAAAAAATGCTGCGTGCAACCAAGGGCGCCGTGGGCAGCGCCATGGGTACGGGCGCAGGTGTACTGGCAGCCCTTCTGTTCATGCTGGGTATATATGGATTGAACAAGGGCCTGATTGACAGGAGAGTGCAGCGGGATAAATACCATGAGGTGGATTCCTACGGCGATATCCTGAAAATGATAACCAGGGTGGTAACCCCCTTTATTCTCAGCACTGCAATCTACAATTTGAGCAGTACGGTGAATACAAGCATTTACACGAAACTTTGGCCGAAGATGCGGGATTTGGGTACCATGGATATCTCGGCGCGCTGGGGTATATTCTCCGGTCAGGCGCTTACGATTTCAAACATTCCCATAGCCTTTGCCTCCGCCATGGCAGCAGCCATGATTCCCACGGTATCCCAGCTTGTGGCAGCGAAAAATATGGATGGAGCGAGAGAAAAGATAGGGCTTGCCATAAAGACCACCATGATGATATCCATTCCCTGTGCTGTCGGACTTTTTGCTCTGGCGAGACCTGTGACAGGGCTGTTGTTCAAAAATACCACACAGGAGGCGGAGGATCTTGCCACAAAGCTTTTGATGACCTTGGCGGTTTCAGTTATTTTCTATGCGCTGTCCACTTTGAACAGCCAGATTCTGCAAGGCCTGGGTAAGCTGAATGCTCCCATTATCAACGCGGGTGTGGCATTGGTGATTCAGACAGCGGTTGCCATTGCTCTGTTGCTCTTTACGGATTTGGAACTGTACAGCATCGCCGTTGCCAACATTGTCTATTCCGGGGTCATGTGTGTCCTGAATCAGCTGTCGGTGCGCAGGGCGGCAGGATATCGGCAGGAACTTGTGCATACCTTCCTGATACCGCTTCTGGCATCGGCTTTTATGGGTGGCTTCGCCTGGGCAGTGTATGAGGGGCTGCTGCTTCTGACAAAATCTCCTTCTATAGCGGTGATTCCTGCCATCCTTTTGGGGGCCTGCGTCTATTTTATACTGCTGCTTGTCTTCCGTGGGGTGACGGAGCAGGAGCTGAGAGGCTTTCCCAAGGGGCATCTTCTGGTAAAGGTTGCGAAGAAATGCAGATTACTGAAGTAAATGTATAACAGCTTGATTTGAATGCTTGGAAGATTACGAAGGAGTAAGAGTTGACAGATGGAAAAATGGTATGTGGCTGCCAGAAAGGCAGATTTTGATAAGTGGGTCGAAGAGTTTCATATCAGTCCTGTACTGGCAAGAATCCTGAGAAACAGGGAATTGACGGAGGACGATGAAATCAGAAAATTCCTCTATGGTACATTGGAAGACTGCTATTCCCCATGGCTTTTAAGGGACATGGAGAAGGCGGTGGAAATCATCATCAAATCGGTGGAGCAGGGGCAGTATATCCGTGTCATCGGCGATTACGATGTGGACGGTATCTGCTCCTCTTATATTCTGACCAAGGGGTTACAGATATTTGGTGCCCGGGTGGACACAGCAATTCCTCACCGTATTCATGACGGCTACGGTCTCAATGATCACCTGATTGAAGAGGCAAAGCGTGACGGCGTGAAACTGATTGTCACCTGTGACAACGGCATCGCAGCTGCCGCCCAGATTGAACTGGCAGTTTCCTACGGGATTGATGTGATTGTCACGGACCATCATGAGGTACCCTATCGGATGGAAAAGACAGAGGACGGCGGAGAACTGCGCAGGGAAATCCTGCCCCCTGCCGCGGCGGTTATTGATCCCAAGCAGGAACAGTGCAGCTATCCTTTTTCCGGTATCTGCGGAGGTGTGGTAGCTTATAAACTGATTGCAGCTTTAGCGGAGAAGACAAAAAACCCGGGATTGAGTAAAGCCATGGAGGAACTGCTGGAGTTTGCGGCGCTGGCTACCGTGTGCGATGTCATGGAGTTAAAGGACGAAAACCGGATTCTGGTGAAGGAGGGATTAAAGCGTCTTAAGAATACGCAGAATCAGGGGCTGAGGGCTTTGATGGAGGTTAACCGGATTGAACCGGCAAGGTTAAATGCCTATCACCTGGGCTTTATTATCGGTCCCTGCTTAAACGCCACCGGGCGGCTGGACACCGCAAAGCGGGCGCTGGAGCTGCTGCAAAGCCTTACAAAGGTGGATGCCATGAGTGCTGCGAGGGAATTGCAGGAGCTGAATGACAGCAGAAAGAATCTGACCTCCAAGGGCGTGGAACTGGCAGAAGAGTATATTGTCAAACATCATATGGAACAGGACAAGGTGATGGTGATTTTCCTGCCGGAGGTACACGAGAGCCTGGCGGGCATTATCGCCGGACGAATCCGGGAGAGATATAATCACCCTGTCTTTCTCCTGACCCGGGGTGAGGAAGGGGTTAAGGGATCGGGCCGTTCAGTGGAAGGCTACCACATGTACAATGCCATGACAGAGGTGAGCCGGTATTTTACGAAATTCGGAGGTCATGCCATGGCGGCAGGATTGTCCATGGAGGAGGATAATATAGAGGCTCTCAGGCAGGAACTGAACGAGAGATGTACTCTGAAAGAGGAGGACTTTGTGGCGAAGGTACACATTGACGTTCCTTTGCCGCTGGATTATGGGGGAAATGAAGAACTGGCGGACGAACTGGAACTTTTGGAGCCCTTCGGCGTAGGAAATCCTAAGCCGTTGTTTGCCCAGAAGAATCTGGTTTTCCTTTCCGGCTATAGGATGGGAGCGAACAAGAACTTTGCCCGGTTTACGGTGCAGACCCCACAGGGAGGCAGACGGCAGTTGGTATACTTTGGTAATCCGGAGAAATTCGGATCGTTTTTGAACAGTAAGTACGGACCGGGAAGTGAGGAGGCACTCTACGCGGGAAGAGCCGGGTTTGAGGTGTCGGCAGTTTATCAGTTGGGAAAGAATACCTATAAGGGTAAGACGGAATTGCAGTATATTATGCAGTACTATTGTTAAGTGTCTAAAAACTGGTTTTAAATGACATAAATACATTTCAAACAATGATTAGGCAGGTGACGGATTATTCCGTCACCTGTTTTATCCCGGAGATGTCGCTGTCGATTGCCATGGAAAAGTTGGTATAGTAGACCACAAAACCGGGCTTTGCTCCCGCAGGCTTTTTGACGTGCTTCTTCTGGATATAGTCTATTTCCACCTTCTCCTGATCTCTACCTTTGGAATAGTAGGCAGCCAGACGTGCAGCCTCCTCAAAGGTGCGGTCGGGCAGTTCCTCCGCATTGCCCGGCTTCACAATGACATGGGAGCCGGGCATTTTCTTTGCATGGAACCACCAGTCATTGCCGGTGGCAAACTTGAAGGTCAGTTCATCGTTCTGATAGTTATTTTTTCCTACATACATATGGAAACCGTCGCTGCTGATATAGTGAAAAGGCTTACTGGTTATTTTCTGCTTCTTCGTACCGCCCTTTCTGCGGATATAGCCGCTCTCGGTAAGCTCCTCCTTGATTTCTGCCAGATCTTCCTCATGGAGAGCGATATCCAGAGCTGTTGAGATGGATTCCAGATGGTCAATCTCCGCTTTGACCTCTTCGGTAAGCTGGGAGAGAGCCTCGTAGGTCCGCTTCAGCTTGCCGTATTTATCAAAATATTTTTTTGCATTTTCGGTGGCAGAAAGAGTAGGGTCCAAGGGAATGGTAACCGTTTCATTGGTGTAGTAGTTCAAAGCCTCCAGAGATTTTGCACCGGGTTGGGCACTATATCCGTAGGTGTTTAACAATTCGCCGTAAATGCGGTAGGTGTCCCGTTTTTCCGTGTCTTTCATTTGTCTCATCTGCAAATCATATTTTTTTACATTCCGTTCCAGCGCAGTCTGTACAATTCGGCGCAAATCCGAAGACTTTTGGCGAATCCGCGTTATGGTATTCTTTTCCGCATAATAGCTCTCCAACAGGGAAGACATGGAGTCGAAGGTGACAGTATAGTCACCGGTTCCGCTGTAATGCTTATATTCTGCAGCGTTGACTGCGGAGGAACAGGACGGAGTATATCCGTACATAGTCAGGGGCAGGGCAGAGAATTCCGCCGGCTTTCCGCTTGTGTAGGCGATGTTTGGAACAAAGCGTTCCTCCCGAATGGCGGATATCATTTGAGAAAATACCCGGAAAAGAGCCTGATATTCCGATTCACCCAGAGCAGCGGTGGGCTGCTCCCCGTCGATTCCTGACTCGTAGCATAGCTCCTGGGCCAGAATGGGGGAGATGCCGGTAAAACTTCCGTAGAGGGCTTTGAAAACCGGCTGGGGTTTGGAGGAAAGGGTCTCGCGGAATTCGCCGTATCCGGCAGTCAGAGCATCCAGCTTGTTCTGGGTCTGTGCTACAAAGTAGGGCTTTCCCGGCAGAACCTCACGGACAGAGCTGACTGCGGCGGAGACCCGTTTGATGCTGTCAATAATCATATTGTCATCATTACAGAAAATAATGTTGCTGTGCTTGCCCATGATTTCAATGACTAATGTCTTATGGCGCAGGTCGCCCATCTCGTCCAGGTGTTCCACCTGAATATGCACAATCCGCTCCAGACCGGGTTGGGAAATATCCGTGATGCGCCCGTTTTGCAGATGCTTTCTTAAGAGCATACAGAAGTTGGGAGCGGTCATGGGGCTTGGCTTGTTGTTCTCTGTCAGATAAATCAGAGGCAGAGAGGCTCCTGCAGAGATGAAGAGGCGCTTTTGACCGGTGGGCTGTTTGATGGTCAGAAGCAGTTCGTCCTCCTCGGGCTGGGCAATTTTGTACAGCCGTCCGCCGATTAATTCCTTTTTCAATTCACTTACTACATTTGCTATGGTTACACCATCAAAGGCCATGGTATGATTCCTCGATTCCGTTTCTGATTTTAGACCAAAGGGAAAGGGCATCCCGGTACTGTCCAAGTATACCAGACTTATTCACAAAAAGCCACCCCTTCACACTTGACGCTTCCAAAAACTTATTCTATAATAAAATGAAGTATGCGGCAATGGAGAACCGTTGCCCGGATAGGAGCGCTGATGATAAAAAGCATGACCGGTTTCGGCAGATGTGAGGTTGCCGAGAACAACAGGAAATTTACGGTAGAGATGAAGGCTGTAAATCACCGCTATCTGGATGTTAATATTAAGATGCCAAAGTCTCTGAACTTTTTTGAGTCGGCTATCCGAAGTGAGCTCAAAAATTATATCGCCCGGGGCAAGGTGGATGTGTTTATAACTTACGAGGACCTTTCCGAAAACACATCAACCGTCCGCTATAATAAGGAAGTGGCAGAGGAGTATCTGACCTACCTGCGGCAGATGGCGGCAGATTTCGGGCTGGACGATGATATCCGTGTGTCTACCCTGTCCAAATATCCTGAGGTGTTTACCATGGAAGAAGTGGGCGTGGACGAGGAAGAACTCTGGAAAGAACTGAAAAAAGCTGTAGACGGTGCCGCAAAAATGTTTGTGGAGAGCCGTATTACGGAGGGCGAGCATCTGAAGAACGATTTGCTTGAGAAGCTGGACGGCATGCTGAAGCTGGTTGATTTTATTGCGGAGCGGTCTCCACGGATTGTCACGGAATACCGCCGCAAGCTGGAGGAGAAGGTGAAGGAGCTTTTGGGTGACAGCACCGTGGATGAGAGCAGACTCCTGACAGAAGTCACCATCTTTGCGGATAAAGTGTGTGTGGACGAGGAAATCGTAAGGCTCCGCAGCCATATTGAGACTACAAGGAATGCGCTGTTGGAGGGCGGCTCCATCGGAAGAAAGCTGGATTTTATTGCCCAGGAGATGAACCGTGAAGCCAATACGACTCTTTCCAAGGCAAATGACCTGGAAATTTCCAACTGCGCTATTGAATTGAAAACAGAGATTGAGAAGGTTCGCGAGCAGATACAAAACATTGAATAGCATGGCTTAAAGAAAGGCAGCGTATGACCCAATTAATTCATATCGGCTTCGGTAATATTGTCAATTCCGCAAAGATAATTGCCATAGTCAGCCCGGATTCCGCTCCCATCAAGCGGCTGGTGCAGAATGCCAGGGAGAAAGGTATGGCTATCGATGCCACACAGGGCCGAAAGACAAAATCCGTGCTTGTCATGGAGAACAGCCAGGTAGTGCTCTCAGCGCTTCTGCCGGAGACTATCGCAGGCCGTGTTCAGGCAGGGCAGGACAATACTGAGGAATACACGGCAGATGAAATTGATTGATGGTGAGGATATGAAAATATGAAACAGAAGGGAATTCTGATGGTTTTGTCCGGTTTCTCCGGAGCAGGCAAAGGAACACTTATAAAGGCACTTTTGAAAAAGTATAACGAATATGCGCTTTCCATCTCCATGACTACCAGAGCCCCCAGGGAGGGAGAACGTGACGGCGTGGAATATTTCTTTACCACAAGGGAAAAATTTGAGGAGACCATTGTGGATAACGGGCTGATTGAATATGCCCTGTACTGCGGCAATTATTACGGAACTCCCAGAGCTTATGTAGAGGAACAGATGGCAGCCGGGAAAAATGTGATTCTGGAGATAGAGATTCAGGGTGCACTGAAGATTAAGGAAAAATTCCCCGACAGTTTACTTGTGTTTGTGACGCCTCCCAGTGCGGAAGAACTGAAGCGCAGGTTGGAGGGAAGAGGAACGGAGAGCGCTGATGTGATTGCGCAGCGTCTCGCACGTGCGACAGAAGAATCAGAAGGCATTGAAGCCTATGATTATATAGTAGTAAATGACAATCTGGATGAATGCGTAGAGGAGCTTCACCGTCTGGTGGATGCATCGCGCAGAGCACCTGTCAGATGCCAGGAATTGATAAAAGAAATCAGAGAGGAACTGAAAGGTTTCGCGAAAGGAGCAAAATAATGTTACATCCGTCTTATTCCGATTTAATGAAAGTAGTAAACAGCGAAGTTGAGCCCGGCGAGGCACCTGTGGTAAACAGCCGTTATTCCATCGTCATGGCAACTTCAAAGCGTGCGAGACAGATTATTGCAGGGGAGGAACCTCTGGTGGACGGCAAGGGTGAAAAACCCCTTTCCATCGCTGTGGAGGAACTGAATCAGGGCAAGATTAAGATTCTGGGCGACGAAGAATAGGAAGAGTAGAGTAGCTGGTAAAATGCCAGCTACTTTATGTATGGGGAAAGATTTATATGAATATTTTGTTTGTATCCCTGGGCTGTGACAAGAATCTGGTGGATTCCGAAATGATGCTGGGCATGCTGCGGGAAAAGGGCTATTCCTTTACGGATGATGAGTCGGAAGCAGATATTGTGGTGGTCAACACCTGTTGCTTTATCGGAGATGCCAAGGAGGAGAGCATCAATACCCTTTTGGAGATGGCGGAGCTGAAAAAGACGGGGCAGATTAAGGCGCTGATTGCGGCGGGCTGTCTTGCTCAGCGCTATCGGGAAGAGATTCAGAAGGAAATTCCCCAGGTAGATGCCATCATCGGTACCATGGCTATTGAGGAGATTGCAGCGGCAATAGAGGAAGCTCTTGCGGGAAGCGGGAAAAACCATTACCGTGATTTGAACAGCAGACCGCCTTTTACCCAAGACAGGGTGCTGACTACGGGAGGGCACTTCGCTTATTTAAAGATTGCGGAAGGTTGCAACAAACGCTGTACCTACTGCATCATTCCCAAGGTCCGGGGAGACTATCGCAGCATTCCCATGGAGGAACTGATTATTCAGGCAAAGAAATTGGGTGAAAAGGGAGTTCGGGAGCTGATACTGGTGGCTCAGGAAACCACACTGTACGGTGTTGATTTATATGGAGAAAAATGTCTTCCGAAGCTGCTTCGGGAGTTGGCGAAAATCAGTGATATCTATTGGATTCGGATTCTTTACTGTTATCCCGAGGAGATTACGGAGGAACTGATTGAAACCATCGCCACAGAGCCCAAGGTATGCCATTATCTGGATATTCCGATTCAACATGCATCGGACAGTGTACTCAAGCGTATGGGGCGGCGTACCAATCAGGAGGAACTGAGACAGTGGATTGGAAAGCTGCGGGAACGGATTCCCGATATCTGCCTGCGCACCACATTAATCAGCGGATTCCCCGGGGAAACTCAGGAGGATTTCGAGGAATTGTATCGGTTTGTCAATGAGATGGAGTTTGACAGGCTGGGCGTATTCCCTTATTCCCGGGAAGAGGATACGAAGGCAGCGGAAATGCCGGACCAGATACCGGAGGAAGTCAAGGCAGCCCGCAGAGATGAACTGATGGAACTGCAGCAGGCCATCGCCTTCGAGAAGGCGGAGGATATGGTGGGCAGAGTGCTGGATGTCATGGTGGAGGGAAAGGTGGCAGACGAGGATGTGTATGTTACCAGAACCTATCGTGATGCACCGAACGTGGACGGGTATCTGTTTCTGGACACCACAGCCACACTGATGACCGGGGATTTTGTGAAAGTACTTGTCACCGATTCCAACGAATATGATTTAAGAGGAGAAATCTATCATGAATAAGATGAATTTACCCAATAAACTGACAATTTTCCGAATGATTCTGATTGTGCCGTTTGTGATTATCCTGTTGGGCGGAGAGGCCGGATGGTTCGGACCAAATCTGCTGATTCCCGATATGATTGCACTGGCAATCTTTATCGTGGCAAGTCTGACAGATTTGATTGACGGGAAAATTGCCCGCAGATACAACCTTGTGACCAACTTCGGCAAGTTTATGGACCCTTTGGCGGATAAGCTGCTGGTCTGCGCCGCGCTGATTGCACTGGTGGAAATGGGACGTATTCCGGCCTGGGTTGTTATTATAATTATCAGCCGTGAATTTATCATCAGCGGCTTCCGCCTGATTGCATCGGACAATGATGTGGTCATTGCCGCAAGCTACTGGGGAAAGTTTAAGACCACTTTCCAGATGGTGATGGTATGTCTGATGATTGTAAATTTGGGAGCCATGTTTCCGTGGGTGCGGATTCTCACCGATATCATCATGTGGATTGCACTGGCACTGACCGTGATTTCCTTAGTGGACTATCTTGTGAAGAACAGGGACGTGATGAAAGAGCAGAAGTGAGCTTTGATTGCGGGGGAGCGGGATGCACAGGGAAACTTTGTGCACAAACAGTGCAAAAATGAGGAGAAATACATATGACAGTGGAATTTATCTGTGTGGGAACCGAAATTTTACTCGGAAATATTGTGAACACCAATGCGGCATATCTTGCAGAGAAATGTGCGGGACTTGGTCTTTCCTGTTATTTTCAGACAGCTGTGGGCGATAATGAGGAGAGGCTGACCATGGTGCTACGGACTGCCATGGAACGCTCGGATATTGTCATTCTGTCAGGGGGACTTGGGCCCACGGAGGATGACCTGACAAAGGAAGTGGCGGCAAAGGTCTGCGGAAAAAAGCTGGTACTGCATGAACCCAGCAAAAAGGCAATTAAAAGGTATTTTGAGGAAAAGGGCATAGAGCCTACGGACAACAACTGGAAACAGGCCATGTTGCCGGAGGACTGTATTGTTTTGGATAATCACAACGGCACGGCTCCCGGAGTCATCATGGAGACAAAAGAGTCAAAAGTGATTCTTCTGCCGGGACCGCCCGGAGAACTTTGCCCAATGTTTGAGGAGAGTGTGGAGCCTTACCTGATGGGGCTGACCTCTCAGGTCATCTGTTCCCAGACGGTGAAAATCTGCGGTGTGGGTGAGAGCAGGGTAGAGACTATGATGAAGGATTTGATAGATGCTCAGACAAATCCCACTATTGCCACCTACGCCAAAACCGGCGAAGTACACATTCGTGTCACTGCGGCGGCAGAGGACAAAAAGGCGGCAATGAAGCTGATTAAGCCGGTAGTCAAGGAATTGAAAAACCGCTTCGGGAATGATATCTATTCCACGGAGCAGGATGTGACACTGGAGAAGGCAGTGGTGGACTTGCTGCAGGCTAACGATTTGACAGTCACCTGCGTGGAATCCTGCACGGGAGGACTTCTCTCCGCAAGACTCATCAACGTTCCGGGTGTGTCCGAGATATATAAGTCGGGCGTAATAACCTATTCCAACAAAGCCAAGCGCAGGTTTGTCGGAGTGAAAAAAACCACTCTTCAGAAGTACGGAGCAGTCAGCGGGCAGACGGCGGAGGAGATGGCCAAGGGAGCGGCGCTGCTGACCAAGGCGGATGTTTCTGTTGCCGTTACGGGAATTGCCGGCCCTGACGGCGGGACGGAGGAGAAACCGGTGGGGTTGGTTTACATTGCCTGCAATGTGAAGGGCAAGGTTACGGTAAAGAAGTTCCGGTTTTCCGGAAACCGCAGCAAGGTGAGGGAGTCTGCCGTTTCGGCGGCACTGGCACTGATGCGCGGCTGTATTCTGGAGTATTTCAGCAAGGTTACCTTCGGAAAGAAAAATCAGAATAGGTAAAAACTGTTACAAAAGCCGCGTTATTGCGGCTTTTTGTGTTGCGAAATCGGCAGTGTTATGGTACACTTTCCTTGTCTGATACTTAATAAGTCTGTGTAACTGTTTTGCGCGCCGCGCTTACGGTTACCTGTCTGTTTATTCCGGCATTTCGCCAAAGGTTTCAGGACATTTTTACGGAAAACGGAGGTGGATGCCTTTGAGGGAGTTTTAAGGGACACAAAAAATGCTAAAATTGTAATTGACAAATGCGAACAAATGTTTTATTCTTAGAACAGGCAGAACATTTGTTCTTGACGAAAAGGAGATTCCATATGGAAAAAGATGAAAAACTGAAAGCGTTGGATGCGGCTATCAGCCAAATTGAGAAGCAGTACGGTAAAGGAGCGGTTATGAAACTGGGAGACCCCTCCGCACAGATGAATGTGGAGACGATTCCCACAGGCTCCTTAAGTCTTGATATTGCTTTGGGTCTGGGCGGTATCCCCAAGGGAAGAATTGTGGAGATATACGGACCGGAGTCCAGCGGTAAGACCACGGTTACTTTACATATGATTGCGGAGGTGCAGAAGCGCGGCGGTATCGCCGGATTTATCGATGCGGAGCATGCTCTTGACCCTGTGTATGCGAAGAATATCGGTGTGGATATCGACAATCTGTATATTTCCCAGCCGGACAACGGTGAGCAGGCTCTGGAGATTACGGAAACCATGGTGCGTTCCGGTGCCATTGATATCGTGGTGGTGGACTCCGTTGCGGCGCTGGTTCCCAAGGCTGAAATTGACGGTGATATGGGCGACAGTCATGTGGGCCTGCAGGCAAGACTGATGTCCCAGGCTCTGCGCAAGTTGACAGCTGTTATCAGCAAGTCAAATTGTACGGTGGTATTTATCAACCAGCTTCGTGAAAAAGTGGGTGTGATGTTCGGAAATCCGGAGACTACTACCGGCGGGCGTGCTTTGAAATTCTATTCCTCCGTCCGGATGGATGTGCGCCGTATCGAATCCCTGAAGCAGGGTGGAGAAGTCATCGGTAACCGTACCCGTGTCAAGGTTGTAAAGAATAAGATTGCTCCACCTTTCAAGGAAGCAGAGTTTGATATTATGTTTGGTGAGGGTATTTCCAGGGAAGGAGATATTCTGGACCTGGCGGCAGATTTGGATATCATTGTGAAGTCCGGCGCATGGTACGCTTATGAGGGGAACAAGATTGGACAGGGCCGCGAGAATGCCAAGCAGTATCTGAAGGATAACCCGGAAATCTGCGAAGCAGTAAGCCGGAAGGTCAGAGAGCACTATGGTTTTGACAGCTCAAATGAGGAGAACGCTCAAAAGGAATAGGAAACAATATGATAGTTACAGCTGTTGAGGAATTGTCCAAATCCCGCAGTATGGTTATGATTGATGGTGAGTTCGCCTTTGTCCTGTACAAAGGCGAACTGCGTTTATACCATATTTGCGAGGGAAAGGAAATTGCCCGGAAGGATTATGATGCCATTATGCAGGAGGTTCTGCCAAAGAGGGCAAAGCTTCGCGCCATGAATCTTCTGACAAAAAGAGAATATACCGAAAAGCAGCTTCGGGATAAACTGCGGGAGGGAAAGTATCCGAAGGAGGTAATCGAAGAGGCGCTTTCCTATGTGGCAGGCTTTCATTATACCGATGATTTGCGCTATGCGGTTACCTACATTACGGATCATGAGAGCACCCGGAGCCGCAGGAGAATTGAGCAGGATTTGATTGGTAAGGGTATCTGCAGGGAAACGCTGGAGCGTGCATGGCAGGAGTGGGAAGCCAGGGGAGGACAGCAGGATGAGGAGAGTATGATTCGTGCTCTTCTGGAAAAAAGGAAGTATCATCCGGAAACGGCAGATTGGAAGGAACGTCAGAAAACCTGTGCTTTTCTGTTGAGAAAGGGATTTTCGGGGGAAGCTGTGCGCAGGGCATTGAAAGCTGAAGATTTGTTGTATTTGCACTAATATGCACAAATTTAACAAAAAAACAGAAATAGATTTGGAAGATATTGAGACTTGTGCTTGACATTAATCTGATTTGAGTTTAAAATTTAACTGTTGTAAATTGCTTGTTAGGATGTACAATGAAAATTTAATAAAGGAGGTGCTCCTGTAGATGTCGCCAGTCGTAACGGTCATTATCGTAGTGGCAGCCGTAATTGTGACAGCAGTGATTACCGGTGTGGTTGTATCCACCGTTCAGAAAAAATCTTCTGCTTCCACTATCGGAAATGCACAGGATAAGGCAAGAGAAATCATTGACGAGGCTCTGAAGACTGCGGAATCCAAGAAACGGGAATCGCTTCTTGAAATCAAGGAAGAGTCCATTCGCACCAAGAATGAACTGGACAAGGAAATCAAGGAACGAAGAGCCGAGGCACAGCGCTATGAGCGCAGGGTTCAGCAGAAGGAAGAGAACATCGATAAAAAGGCAGACGCTATTGAAAAGCGTGAGGCGAGCTTAGCAGCGAAGGAAGAGTCTTTGAACAGAATGAAAGAAGAAGTTTCCAAGCTGAATGAGCAACGTGTGCAGGAACTGGAACGAATTTCCGGATTAACCTCTGAACAAGCAAAAGACTACTTATTGAAAATTGTTGAAGATGAAGTAAAGCATGAAACGGCTGTGATGATCAAGGAAATGGAGAGTCGCGCCAAGGAAGAAGCAGACAAAAAGGCGAAGGAATATGTGGTATCCGCAATTCAGAGATGCGCAGCAGATCATGTCTCTGAGACTACAATCTCCGTTGTACAGCTTCCGAACGATGAGATGAAAGGAAGAATTATCGGACGAGAGGGACGTAATATTCGTACTCTGGAGACTATGACCGGTGTGGATTTAATTATCGATGACACGCCGGAAGCAGTAATTCTGTCGGGCTTTGACCCGATTCGTCGTGAGGTCGCAAGGATTGCGCTTGAAAAGCTAATCGTAGATGGACGTATCCATCCGGCCAGAATCGAAGAGATGGTGGAAAAAGCGCAAAAAGAAGTGGAAGTAATGATGAAGGAGGAAGGAGAGGCCGCAACACTGGAAGTCGGTGTTCACGGAATCCATCCCGAACTCATCAGACTGCTGGGTAAGATGAAGTTCAGAACCAGCTATGGTCAGAATGCGTTGAAGCATTCCATCGAGGTTGCCCAGTTATCAGGACTGTTGGCGGCGGAGATGGGACTGGATGTCAGACTTGCAAAGCGTGCCGGTCTGCTCCATGATATCGGTAAATCCGTTGACCATGAAATGGAAGGTTCGCATATCCAGCTCGGTGTAGAACTGTGTAGAAAATACAAGGAGAATTCCGTTGTCATCAACGCAGTAGAGTCTCACCACGGCGATGTTGAGCCTACTTCCCTGATTGCATGTATTGTACAAGCTGCTGATACAATATCCGCTGCAAGACCGGGAGCTAGAAGGGAAACACTGGAAACCTATACTAGCAGATTAAAGCAGTTAGAAGAAATAACAAACAATTTCAAAGGTGTAGATAAATCTTTTGCTATTCAGGCAGGTCGAGAAGTTCGTGTAATGGTTGTGCCGGAACAGATTACAGATGCCGATATGGTTCTGTTGGCGCGTGATATTTCCAAGAAGATTGAAGCTGAAATGGAATATCCCGGTCAGATTAAGGTCAATGTAATTCGTGAAAGCCGCGTAATTGATTACGCAAAATAACCGTTGCAACAGTTTTTGAACTTGAAAATTTCATAAGAGCAAAACCGTCGTACAATAAAAAGGTGCGGCGGTTTTTTATTTTTCCCCTTGTGGAAATTTCCATCTTGTAGTATGATAATTCAAGCACACTGTATGATTGTATACAATAATCCAACAAAGGGGCGTGAAGCGGCTGTTCGGATGCCCGCTCGCCTGTTGATTATGAAGCCGCTTTCGGCGGCAGAAATGAGAGGAAGACATGAAAGCGTATCAGGAATTGAGCAAAGAGGAACTGTTGTCATTAAAGAATCAGCTGGAGAAGGAATTTGAGGATGTAAAGGGAAAAGGATTAAAGCTGGATATGTCCAGAGGTAAACCCGGAATTTCGCAGCTTACACTGTCCATGCCTATGCTGGATGTGATTAGCAGCGCCTCTGATATGAGAACCGTTCTGGGAAATGATACGCGCAATTACGGTGACTTGGACGGTATCGGAGAGTGCAGAAGACTGATGGCGGATATGATGTCTGTCAAAAAGGATAATGTAGTTGTCTGCGGTAATTCCAGTCTGAATATTATGTATGATACGGTGTCCCGTTCTATGATTAAGGGTGTCAACGGAGCTACTCCATGGAGTAAGCTGGACAAGGTGAAATTTTTGTGCCCTGTTCCCGGCTATGACAGACATTTCAGAATAACAGAGTATTTTGGTATTGAGATGGTGAATGTGCCGCTTAAGGATGACGGACCGGATATGGATATGGTAGAGGAGTATGTGAACAATGACCCGGCTGTCAAGGGAATCTGGTGTGTACCCAAGTACTCCAATCCTACCGGCATATCCTATTCTGATGAGGTTATCAGGCGTTTTGCAAATTTGAAGCCGGCAGCGGAAGATTTCCGCATATTCTGGGATAATGCGTACTGTATCCATCATTTATATGAGGACAGACAGGATGAGATTTTAAATATTCTGGAAGAGTGTGAAAAGGCCGGAAACCCTGATATGGTATACATTTTTGCATCCACATCCAAGGTTACTTTTCCCGGTTCGGGTGTGTCAGCCATTGCATCCTCACTGAAGAATATTGATTTTATCGAGAGCCAGATGACCGTTCAGACCATTGGGCACGATAAGATTAATCAGCTTCGCCATGCCCGTTATTTTAAAGGTATCGAAGGTATGAAAGAGCATATGAAAAAGCATGCGGAACTGATGCGTCCCAAATTTGAAGCTGTGGAGAATGGGCTGGAGAAAGAACTGGCAGGCTTGGGTATCGGCACATGGACAAAGCCAAACGGCGGATATTTTATTTCCTTCGATGCCATGGAGGGCTGTGCAAAAGCTATTGTGGCAAAGTGTAAAGAGGCGGGTGTGGTGCTGACCGGTGCGGGAGCGACCTACCCTTACGGAAAGGACCCTAAAGACAGCAACATTCGTATTGCTCCCTCTTTTCCCACTCCCGAGGAGATGTCGCAGGCCACGGATTTGTTTGTGCTTTGCGTAAAACTTGTGAGTGTGGAGAAGCTGTTGGAAAGGATGCAATAAGGGATGGAAGAATATAAGCGACTGAAGAGAGAACTGGTAGCAAAGGGTGCTATTATAGATTATTATCAGGACACCATGCTGATTCCCAACGGAAATACTGCAAAGTGGGATTTGATTGATCATAAGGGAGCGGCGGCTGTGGTTGCGGTGCGGGAGGACGGCAAGCTACTGATGGTGCGCCAGTACCGTAATGCTCTGGAGCGTGAGACACTGGAAATTCCGGCAGGAGGCTTGAACGGACGGAAAGAGCCGACCGAGGCAGCAGCCATGCGTGAGCTGGAGGAGGAGACAGGTTACACCTGTGACAAGGTGGAACTTTTGAATTCCATCTATACTACGGTAGCGTTCTGCAATGAAAAGATAGATATTTATCTTGCGAGAAACTTAAAGCCCGGGAAACAGCATCTGGACGAGGATGAGTATCTGAATGTGGAGGCTCATGATTTGGAGGAGCTGAAGCAGATGATTTATGAATGTAAAATTCAAGATTCCAAGACTATCTGCGGAATATTGACTTATGCCTCAAAGTTTGCCTGATAATGGTAAGAAGGCAGCGGAAAAGAGCCAGACAATCAGGTGACCTGCTTCGGTTTGGCGGCAACAGACATACAGGAGGGACATACCGCATATATATGAAATAATTTGACAGTCAAACCTGTTCTTGAAACAATAGGGCGTAAGCGTGTCGAACAAGAATATGTGGCATGTATCAGCCCGAAATTTGTGGAATGGGCAACGTTGCATGAATCAGATGAGGGGCGGATGTAAGGATGCGGATTGCGGTGAGGCAGATGCCCTCCGGCGGGAAGAAACTGCTGACAGTGTTCTGCGTTGGAGTGTTGGCAGGTTTTTTTATCATGAATATCGGAAAGAGCATTTTGCTGGAAAACACAGGATTATTTGATGAAGATACACTGTATCGGCTGAAATACATGTCCGTGGACGGCAGTGCTCTTTTTTGCTATATTTTCAGAAAGAGAATGATGGTGTTGATCTTGATGGCTGTCCTGTCTACCACTTATCTCGGGTATGTGGTTTGTGTGGGAGTTACAGGCTGGTACGGAATGTCCTCCGGCGTATTTCTGTCAGCATTGACGGTCCGTTATGGGATTAAAGGGCTCGTACTGGCGATAGTAAGTGCTTTTCCACAATATGTCTTTTACATCCCTGCTGTTATCATGATGCTGGGCTGGAGCGAAAGCCTGTACCACGCTATCTATTCCGGGGGAACGGGCACGAATGCGGCAGACAGAACCTTTGTCATAAAAAAGCTGGGGTGGCTGGGGATGATTGCAGGGCTGGTGCTTTTGGGATGCCTGATGGAGGGGTATGTGAATCCCGGAATTTTGATGGGGTATCTGAAGGTGTTTTAACGCTGTGCGTCATGCCATCTCGATTTGACCGCTGTGCGGTCTACAGTTGCTTCGCAACTTTTAAATCTCGATGCGGCGCTGTGCGCCTTATAAAAAAAGTCCGTCCCTACGCTTTGCAAGCAAGCTTGCACGCTTAAGAACGGACTTTTCGCATGGTTTAGCCATGCCATCTCGATTTGACCGCTGTGCGGTCTACAGTTGCTTCGCAACTTTTAAA
>JAEDMI010000227.1 GCA_016303085.1 Acetatifactor sp. | reverse complement strand
GGAACGGCAAAATTTTTTACACTTCTATTACTTCTTTATCGCACATTAGCAAAGTCACAGGGTATCAAGCAGCTTATGTCCGGAGGCGGTATCATTATCGTGGCACAGACGGTGATTCCACAGCTTTCAACACTGTTCTCATAATTCATGGGGTCAATTATTGAGAAAATCACTGAATTTATAAAGGAAATGCTGCAAGGATGGGTGCTGGACAATCTCGAAACGATGTTTACTGACGTGAATACGAAAGTAGGAACAATCGCCGGAGAGGTTGGGCAGACACCCAGCTCTTGGAACGCAGGTATTTTTTCCATGATAGACAATCTGTCAGATACAGTCATGGTGCCCATAGCAGGGATGATCATTAGTGCGATTCTCTGCTATGAGCTGATTACCATGGTAATGGATAAGAATAACATGCATGAGATGGGGAGTGAGTTTTTCTTCCGTTATCTTGTGAAAGCATGTATTGCAGTATTGCTTGTCAGCTATACCTCTGACATTACCATGGCAATTTTTGATGTGGGAAACCATATCGTTACAAGTGCGGCAGGAGTTATTACAGGCTCCACGACACTTGATGTGACGAGTACGTTACAGTCCATGTTTAACAGCCAGCTCTCCACCATGGGGATAGGCGAACTGATAGGACTTGGAATAGAGACCATGATTGTCAGCTTATGTATGAAAATCATTTCCCTGCTAATCACCGTCATGCTATATGGGCGAATGATTGAAATATACCTTTATGTTTCAGTGGCTCCGGTTCCGTTTGCGACACTCAGCAACCGGGAATGGGGCGGCATCGGAAGTAATTATATCAAGGGACTTTGTGCTTTGGCATTTCAGGGATTTTTCATCATGGTATGTGTGGCAATCTATGCGGTGCTGGTATCCAGCGTTGCGGTTGCAGGCAATCTACACACGGCTTTGTGGTCAGTGGCAGCATATACCGTTATCCTGTGCTTCAGCTTATTTAAGACAGGTTCCCTTAGCAAATCTATTTTTTATGCACATTAAAGCAGCGTTATACATCAGGAAGGAGGCTGTTTATGGCAATATCAGTCGCAGTGCCGAAGAATTTAAGCGGCATCAAGACAAAGGTGGCAATGAATCTGACAAAACGCCAGCTCATCTGTTTTGGTGCGGCAGGTGCGGTTGGGATTCCTTTTTATATCTGTACCAAAGATATCATTGGGACACAGGCATCCGCACTGATCATGGTGGCTGTCATGCTGCCGTTTTTCTTTCTGGCAATGTATGAAAAGGACGGTTTTCCGGCAGAAAAGATTCTGTACTTTATGATAAGGCAGAAATTCCTCACACCGGGAATACGCCCCTATAAATCAGAAAATCTCTACAATCAGTTAGAGGAACAGGAGAAAATGAAGAAGGAGGTGCGTTACCTTGAAGCAAAAGCCAAAGGCAAAACCGCAGGTCAGTAAAGGGAAAAATACCAAGCCTAAAGCGGGCTTAAGTTTTTCTGAAAAGAAAAGGCTAAAAGAGCTTCAGCGTACTCTTGCAGGAAACCATAAGGAACAGGAGAAACCTACCACGGCACAGAATACCATTACTTTCAAAAAGATGTTCCGTGATGGTATCTGTCAGGTGACATCTGATTTCTACACAAAAATGGTGGAATTTTATGATATAAATTATGACCTTCTGGAAATAGAGGACCAGGGGGAAATTTTAGAGGAGTACAGCAAGCTCATCAATTATTTTGACCCGTCTATCTGGTTTGAGCTGTTTTTATTTAACAGGCAGGTCAACGAGCAGACGCTGATAGACCAGTTTGACATTCCTTTGCAGGGAGATGATTTTGACGATATCCGTGAGGAATATACGGAAATGTTAAAGAATCAGGCTGCAAAGGGCAACAACGGTATCATTAAATCAAAATATCTTATTTTTGGTACGGAGTGTAAGGGATATAAGGAAGCGAAATCAAAACTGAATAACATTGAAAAGGATGTTATCAAAAACTTATTAAACCTTGGGACCCACGCCAAAAGCCTTGACGGAAAGGAACGTCTGCGTATCCTGCATGAGTATTTTAATCAGGATACCATGGAGCCTTTCCGTTTTTCATTTAAGGAGCTGGCAGAGTCCGGTAAGAGCGTAAAGGATTACATTGCACCGCCGGGCTTTGACTTCCGTTATCCGAGCCGGTTTAAGGCAGGAAAGATGTATGGCAGTGTCCATTATCTGGATATCATTGCACCACGTTTTAATGATGAACTGTTAAAGAAGCTCCTTGATATTGATGATAACCTGACTATTACCATGCATATGCAGACAATGGACCCGGTCAAGGCAATCAAGATGTTAAAGGGTGCTTTGACCAATATTCAGAAGATGAAAATTGAGGAGCAGAAAAAGGCAGTCCGAAGTGGATATGACATGGATATTCTTCCTACGGATATTATCACTTATGAAAAGGATACGCTGGAGCTGCTTGACGATCTGAACACCAGTAACCAGAAGATTATTAAAATGACTTTCCTTATTACCTGTTACGGCAGGAGCAAAAGGGAGCTTGAAAATATTACGCAGAGGGTGTCCGGCATTATCCAGCAGGCAAACTGTAATTTAAGATGTTTGCAGTATTTACAGGAACAGGGGCTTATGGCTTCCGCACCGATTGGATGCAATGATACGGGAATTGAGCGTGTGCTTACCACAAAGAGTACCGCTATTCTTGTGCCGTTCTGTACGCAGGAATTATTCATGCCTGCACCGGCAATCTACTATGGTTTAAATGCCTTGTCAA
The DNA here is from genome assembly GCA_016303085.1 of Acetatifactor sp. Taxonomy (GTDB): domain Bacteria; phylum Bacillota; class Clostridia; order Lachnospirales; family Lachnospiraceae; genus Acetatifactor. Next base: position 1,357 of record JAEDMI010000227.1, on the reverse strand, counting down.
ACAACATGATCATGGCAGACAGAAAGCGACTTCGTACACCAAACGGAGTAATTTTAGGAACACCCGGTAGTGGTAAGTCCTTTAGTGCAAAAAGGGAGATTTTATCCAGCTTTCTTATGACAAGGGATGATGTGATTATCTGTGACCCTGAGGGCGAGTATTTTGCCCTTGTGGGAGCTTTGCATGGGCAGGTGGTAAAGCTGGCAACCAATTCCAAAGACTATCTGAACCCGATGGATATTCAGTTAAGCCACAAGGGGGATAAGGAAGCTCTGAAATTAAAGAGTGATTTTATCATTACCCTGTGTGATCTGATTGCCGGAGGAAAGGACGGTCTGGAGAATGATGAGAAGGGTATCATTGACGAATGTATCCGTCATATCTATGATGCCTATTTCGAAAATCCGGTGCCGGAGAATATGCCTATCCTTGAGGATTTGTATAATGCCCTTTTAGACCATAAGAATGCGAAAGCAGAGCGTATTGCCAATTCCCTTGTACTGTATGTTCATGGTTCGCAGAATTATTTTAATCACCGCACTAACGTGGACAGTAAGAATCGTATCATGTGCTTTGATATCAGGGATTTGGGAAACCAGTTGAAAGAGCTGGGTATGCTCATCGTACAGGATGCCGTATGGAACAGGGTGTCGCAGAACAGGGAGAGAAAAATCGCTACCCGTTATTACTGTGATGAGTTCCACCTTCTTTTAAAGGAGAGGCAGACTGCCATTTATTCAGTGGAAATCTGGAAGCGTTTCAGAAAATGGGGCGGTATTCCGACAGGTCTGACACAGAATGTGGGCGACTTCTTAAAGTCGGAGGAAATCGAGGGTATTCTTGGTAACTCCGATTTTGTTTATCTGCTGAATCAGAATGCAAAGGATCAGGCGATACTTGCAGATAAGCTGGGGCTTTCGGAAAAACAGCTTTCCCATGTGACCAATTCAGAGCCGGGTTCCGGTCTGATTCTGTTTGATAACGTGGTGATTCCTTTCCGGCAAGTCGGTCTTAAAAAACGGATGGAAAGATTTTGAGGATGCCTTTAAGCGTTCTTTTAAGACAACGGAAGATAAGGAGCAGGAGGATAAGAAACTGCCGGAGCTTTCCGAGGGGCAGACCTTTGACGGGGTACAGACGAAGATTAGCGAGCATTATACCACACCGCCGAAGCACTTTACGGAAGATTCTCTTTTATCTGCAATGGAGCGAGCCGGAAGTGAGGATATGGGAGATGATGTGGAGCGCAAAGGACTCGGTACACCTGCCACAAGAGCAGACATTATCGAGAAATTAGTCAAAGACGGTTTCGTGAAGCGTGAGAAGAAGCAGATGATCCCCACAGAGGACGGAATGA
>JAEDMI010000226.1 GCA_016303085.1 Acetatifactor sp. | reverse complement strand
CTTAGCTGGCGGAACCTCTCATTTTAATTTGTACTAAATCTTGACATAAGACCATAATCTGTTCTCCATCAACATATTCAGCATTCTTTCTTATAAATCAACATTCCGTTCCCATAAGGGTCATCTTCAGCACCGAATTCTTCCCTGACGAATACATAATCATTCTTTTCAAGCACTCTTACAGAAGCGTTGTTTCCATGCATGACACGGCCATATAAGACTTTTATTCCAAATGCTGCCGCTATAAATTCTGTCATCGCCTGTAATAGTTCGGTGGCATATCCTTTTCCACTATGCTTTTTTGATATTCCGTAACCTATTTCTACTTCATCTGTTTTTCCTTCCACTTCATTTACACCTGTATCACCTATCAATTCACCCGTTTCCTTTAACTCAACAGCCAACACATAGGGCAAACGTCTGCTATTTACACATTCAACATAGAAACGGATTGCCTCCTGTGTCTCTTCCATATCCGCATAGCTTTCATTTGGAATCCATTTTTTTACTTCTTCCTCCAAATGATTTTCAAACAGATGCCGGGCATCTTCAAATTCAAATCTTCTAACTCTTAAATGCTCTGTTTCAAATATATACTCCACTTTGTTTCTCCTGTAGATTCAAATTATACCGCAGTTTGTCGGCTCATTATATAACGACACACAAATCTAAATAATCGTTGACTTGGATTTCAATTATTTCTTCCGGGATAATTTCCTCATAACAGACCCATTGAGTTCCCATGGCATGGGTGAATTTAGACTTATCGAGCTTGTATAAATATCCTTTTCCACCATAATTCGGATGCCCATTTTTAAAAAGCATTTTATCTCCGTATTCAGGCATCATTGTTCTTTCAACTTCCTTTTCACTATCCGCCACACAGCCAAGCGCAAAGCATAATGCCATATTTCTGTTGCTTGTTGCATATACAGCTAACTGACATCCTGCTTCAACTCCAATATCAAAAGCCTGACTCGGTATTAAAATATCGTATTTGTAAGGACTGCCATGATATAAATATTCTTTCAATTTCTACCTCCTGTTGCAACCATTCATAATTCTAGCTTCCGCGGCTCAGCTGCCCCGGCTTCCCCTGTTCTGCTGCCCTCTTCATTCATAAAAGCGGCTGCTTCGCATCCGGCGCCGCTTCCGCGGCTCATCATTTATTTCATTTGAGGGCGCTCCGCTCATAAAATGGCGGTCCGAAAATGCTTTGTGTGCAAGCACCCACGCATTTCGACCGCCATTTTATGGCTGAACTGGGGTTAAAAATCAAACAAGCTCAGCTGGTTAGATTCGGGAAGGTCTCCCAGAAGGCCAAGTTCTGCCATCAAATCCACAATTGTCTTGGAAACTTTGGTGCGCTCCCTGAAGTCGTCCTTGGACAGGAAAGGACCGTCCTTGGCCGCTTCCACGATAGCGTCCGCCGCTTTTTCACCGAGTCCGTCGATACTGCTTAGGGAGGGCATCAGCTTACCGTCCACAATCTGGAAAGACCTGGACTGAGCTCTGAAAATATCGATAGGCTCAAATTCAAAGCCTCGCGCGTACATTTCCTGCACCACTCTCATATCGCCGTAGGCAAGTTCTTCCTTATTGGAGAGGGGCTGTGCTCCCGCCTCCTTGTTGGATGCCGCGTCCATTCTGCGCTTGTACTCCTTCATGATGGCTTCCAGATGTGCCTGTCCCTGGCACATCTGTTCGTAGGAAAAGGCTTTTGCGCGGATACTGAAGAACGCGCCGTAATAAGCCAGCGGATAATGAATCTTGCAGTAAGCGATTCTCCACGCCATCATAACGTAGGCCGCCGCATGAGCCTTGGGGAACATGTACTCAATCTTCTCGCAGGACTTAATGTACCAATCGGGCACATCATGAGCAACCATGTCCTCCTTCCACTCCTTCCACTGGTCGGGATTAATCTTCTTTTTCGCCACGGTACCTTTTCGCACCGCCTCCATAATTTTAAAGGATTTTTCCGGTTCTACTCCCTTGTTAATCAGATAGGTCATAATATCGTCACGGGTACACACACAGGTGGAAATAGTAGCAGTACCCTCACGAATCAAATCCTGTGCATTGCCCACCCACACGTTGGTGCCGTGGGACAGACCGGATATCCGCACCAAATCCGAAAAGCTCTGGGGTTGTGCCTCAATTACCATGTTCATGGCGAAATCCGTGCCAAATTCAGGTATACCGAGACACCCCAGCTTTGTTCCCCCAATCTGCTCCGGCGTAATACCCAGCGCATCCGTGTTTTGGAACAGACTCATGACATCTTTACCGTCCAGGGGAATGGTCAGGGGATCTCTTCCCGTCAAATCCTGCAGCATACGTATCATGGTTGGATCATCGTGTCCCAGAATGTCCAGCTTCAGCAGGTTGTGGTCGATGGAGTGATAATCAAAGTGTGTGGTTATGGTGTCCGTGGTCATATCGTTGGCAGGATGCTGCACCGGGGTGAAGGAGTTGATGTCCTGCCCCAAAGGAAGCACCACAATACCGCCGGGGTGCTGTCCTGTACTTCTGCGCACGCCGGTACAACCCACCACAATCCGGTCAATCTCACTGTTCCGCTTGTGCTTTCCCCTTTCCTCGAAATAATTCTTCACATAACCGAAGGCGGTTTTGTCCGCCAGGGTTGCAATGGTTCCGGCGCGGAAAGTCTGCCCCGCACCGAAGATAACCTCCGTATATTTATGAGCCTTGGATTGATACTCTCCCGAAAAGTTCAGGTCGATATCCGGCTCCTTGTCTCCCTTAAAGCCCAGGAAGGTCTCAAAAGGAATGTCAAAGCCCTCCTTGTGCAGAGGTTCCCCGCAGTTCGGACAGACCTTGTCCGGCATATCAATACCCGCCGTACCGGCGTAAGCCTTAACCTCCTCGCTGTCAAAGTCCACGTAATGACACTTACTGCAATAATAGTGGGGGCTTAGGGGGTTAATCTCCGTTATTCCGGACATGGTAGCCACAAAGGAGCTTCCCACGGAACCTCGGGAGCCAACCAGATACCCGTCCTCCACCGATTTCCACACCAGCTTCTGAGCGATGATGTACATCACGGCAAAGCCGTTTTTGATGATGGAATTCAACTCCTTCTCCAAACGCTTTTCCACGATTTCCGGCAAATCCGGTCCGTAAATTTCATGGGCTCTGTCGTAACAGATTTTCGTCAGGGTCTTGTCGCTGTCCGGAATGACAGGAGGACATTTGTCGGGGCGCACCGGTGCAATGGTCTCGCACATGTCCGCAATCATGTTGGTATTCTTCACCACGATTTCATAAGCCTTATCGCTTCCCAGATAGGAGAATTCCTCCAGCATCTCGTCGGTGGTATGTAAGAACAGGGGGGCCTGGTCGTCGGCGTCATCAAAGCCCTTGCCTGCCATGATAATCCGGCGGTATATCTCATCCTCCGGGTCCAGAAAATGTACGTCGCAGGTAGCCACCACCGGCTTGTGAAACTGTTCTCCCAGTTTCACGATTTTCCGGTTCATATTCTGAATATCCTCAATGGAATTAATGCTCCGTATCTTCTCCGAAGCAATCATAAACTTGTTGTTGCCGCAGGGCTGAATTTCCAGATAATCATAAAAATTCACCAAACGGGCAATCTGCATGTCACTCTGCCCGTCCAGCAGGGCGCGGTACAGCTCTCCCGCCTCACAGGCGCTGCCCAAAATCAACCCCTCCCTGTATTTCATAACAAGGCTCTTGGGAATCCGGGGGTGTCTGTTAAAATAAGTCAAATGAGACTGTGACACCAGCCTGTACAGGTTGATTCGTCCCAGATCATTCTTGGCAAGAATGATGGCATGGTAGGAAGGAAGCTTCCTCACCAGCTCCACACTGTCCGCACACATGGCGTTGACCTGTTCCAGAGTCGTCACACCCTGTTCTGTGAGCATAGGGATAAACTTTTCAAAAATCCGGGCAGTACACTCCGCATCATCCACCGCACGATGATGATTGTCCAGGGAAATCCCAAGGGTCTTGGCAACGGCATCCAGGGTGTGCTTGGCCTGGTTGGGCAGAAGCACTCTGGCAATCCCCACGGTATCCACGCAGGTAAACTCTGTGGAAAATCCCTGCCTTGCCGCATTTTCCCTGATAAAGCTCATATCAAAACCC
>JAEDMI010000225.1 GCA_016303085.1 Acetatifactor sp. | reverse complement strand
AAGGGAGAGTCCGCAGGTTCCCACATGGTATTTGCGATGGTGTACTGGGTGTCGGCAGTGGTTGCTTTTGCAGGTGTACCGTCCTTAACAGGTGCGGTGACCGTCACATTAGCCGTCGTGATATTCGTTACGGTTGCCGGGAAGGTGAAGAGAATCTTTGCCTCCTCCGTGCTCCGGGTTACGATTGTAGCCTTGCTGCCGTTAATCTTGAATACGGTGCTGGCGGTGAACTGATAGCCCCCATTTGCTTCCAGCGTGACCAAGACACTGTAAACCGTATTGCCTGCAAAGGGAGAGTCCGCAGGTTCCCACATGGTATTTGCGATGGTGTACTGGGTGTCGGTGGTGGTTGCTTTTGCAGGTGTACCGCCCTTGACAGGTGCAGTGACCGTCACATTAGCCGTCGTGATATCTATTTGGAAAGCACCATAGGAATCAGCCACTTCAACCGGCTGTTCTGCCAGCGCCGTGACAGGCATCAGTCCCAGAACCATCATGACGCAGAGCAGGACGCTGATCAGTTTGCTTGTTCGTTTCTTCATCTTCTCTCCTCCTTAAAAAAAGGTTGGGGGTTCCGGTCCGCTCAGACCGGAGGCAAGGTTGATTTTTTTACACCGCACAATAATGATTATGTAGAGGCAGATTAAAAAAACCATTATACTATCTACATAGTACCATACCGCATAGCAATTCACAAGCATATTTCCGGCGAAATGACGGAAATGTATCTTTGAAAGCTTGAATTTCGCAGCAGGTTGTTAGTGTCTGCATCCCCAAGGGGTTAATGACTCCCGACCCGAATAGTGATATCGTTTTTCCATCCTTACAACACCGTCTTTGTCTGGTTCAGCAATACCGTTTTTGTATTCATAACCCATTTTTTCATAGAAATGAACTGCAGTCAGGGATGAGCCAACCTCGGTGCGCCAGGCCCGGCGGAAGTATTCATCTGCTTCCAGGGTTTCAACGATCATCCTTCCATACCCGCCACCCTGATAGGCGGGCAAGACGAAGATCGTCACAAGGTAACTCTCGGTCTTGCTGCCCCAATAGCCGGTGATTCCACCGCAGCCGATCACAGTGTCACCATCACAGGCAACATAAAAGTGCGCCTCTTTGGCCTGTTCTCTGATCACTTGGGGAGAGTGGCTTTGAATGCTTTTTTCGATATATTCTTCCGGATAATTCCGGCTGTTGCTGATTCTGAGCGTTTCCTTCACCACTTCGGCCACTGCATATTCGTCGCCTTCGGCAAAAGCACGAATGGTAATATCATTCATGTCGAATGGCCTCTTCCAATATCTTCACCTGCCAAACAAATTCATTCTATTCTTCCTCGTCAGAAATCAGTGCGCGATTCCTTGCCTCCAGCTCTGCGCCGTACCGGAAGATCAGAGAAGCCAGGATCAGAACGATACCTGTGGCCACACTGGGAAGATTACTGATATCGCCGCTTCGTTCCACGCCCAGACAAACCGTGATAACGGATGCGATCACAATTGCCACGATGGGCATATAGATGCAGCGGATACCCAGCTTCCTGATGAGATTCGCACCGTTTTCCGTAAAGGGCGTACCCTCGGCCTGCTCGATTTTGAAATACCGGCCAGCGAAGGCCAGCAGGATTGCTTCGGTGACCAACAGGATAAGATCAGACAGCAGCACAGCCAGCATCTGCTTCAGACCATCGCCACTGGCAAAAATCGTTACCGGCTCACCAAAGAGGCTGAACACCTGACCTCCGGTGTACCATGCCATGGCGCACAGAGCGCCGACAGCACAGACAGATGCACCGACGATGGAAAAAACAAAAGCGATTTTTGTGAGAATCTGAAAGACCCGGAAGGTCTTCTGAATGGTTTGCAGGGATTTCATGATGTTTCCTCCTTAAGCTGAATGTGAATGTTCCCTTTTGCGTGCCGTGCCTCAACGGCTACAGTGTAAACGCCGTCTGCCGGGATGTTTACGGTAAAATCAGTGATTTCCTTTCCGTTTCCGCGATAAAGCGCAGTCCCATCCGGCGCTTTGATCTCCATGTACAGAGCGCCTTTCTCTGTTTCAAATTGAATCTGAAGGACATCTCCCTTGTGCAGCTTCAGCGTGTGCAGATCGGTTCCGTTCATCCGCTCAATGTCCAACAAACAGACCTTCGGATTTTTGATGCAGCTGCCTGTGAAGCCCTCCTGATTGTAACAGAACAGGAATACGACAACCCCTGCAAGAAACAGCAAAGGAAGCATGATTAGGAAAATAAGCTTGCTTTTTTTCATTTTTTACCGTCTTTTATCACTTCAGAAAACTGCCCTTTTCCTGAAGCATCAATCCATAGCTGTGTTCATAATTCTCCACAAAGTAGAAATCAGCACACCGGGTCTCCGGACAATACACAATGCTCCACATTGTCTTTTCATAGCTGCCCTCTGCCTGCGGATAGTTTTTCTGTGCCACGGATTCCAGCATATCCCGGACATCCGTCTCATTGTCAGGGCTGGAATATGCGGAAAGGATATCAAAACGAATGTGAGACTGCTCGGAACCAATGCCCTGCTTTTGCAGTCGTTGGCAGCGCCGCCCCGGGTCAGAAAGTCATCAAAGCCATAATCACCGTTGTATTCCATGGAATACAGGCCATCCTCCAGCTTTTCGATGCTGTTTGCCGCTGTGATGAAGGTACCGAACATCCACCAGCCGCCTGCGACAAGGGCAATCAGCAACGCAGCGACGATTCCGCAGATCCATTTGACAACGGTTTTCTTATGCTTCCCATGTTCCGTCTCCGCTCTCTGATTCTCATTTTCTTTTTTATCTTCCGCAATGCGGAAATTTCGCGCCGCAAAGAACATACAGGCAGCAGCTGCATAGTTGCCGTTACCGTTTTTCCAGCAGGGCGATGCCTGCGCAGGCAAGACCGATGCCAAGCAGGGTAACAGCGGTTTGTGTTTCCAGGCTGCCCAGGCAGGACAGCACCACAACGGCACCCCCCATTGCCAGGGTCAGCGCCTTGAAAACAGTGGAGATGATCTCGTGAATTGACTTCTTTTCCATCTTTTTTCTCCTTGAATCATTGAGTGTTTGAGTTTGCCTCCAACTTACTGCAGCTTACACTTTATATTTTACAATAGGATTCTAACTGCATATAGGCAATTTTGCATCCATATGTGTCTGTTTTATAGATACTGTGCTTGTTTCTCTCCAATACGTCTGTTACACACTGTCAGTTTCATTTTCTATGGCGATGCGGAAGTCCCAGGGCAATGTGGGCTGCTCCAAATCAGAGGACAGCTGAACATGAATCACTCCGTCCTCCGCGGCATCACTTCCATGCCATCCTTCCGCCTAAATACAATCATGCCGATTATAAAGAGTGTGATCATACGAAATTCTTTCTTAGCAACTGCTACCTATCGTTCGGTAGGTGTGGGTTTAAAATGAAGCGGCCATGCCCGAGCGGACACAGCCGCATTCCTCTGCAAGCGGGAAATCAGCAGTCCATTTCAAAAACCAAATCCATATCCTTTATTTTTCCATAATCACTGATATTTGTGGGAATATATCCTACATAGCGATAGCCTTTTGCTGCATATTCATCAATAATAGCCCTATGCTCTTCTGATTTTGCACCGCAAAACTTTCCAATATGGACATTCACATATTCATACCTTTTCAAAGTCGCTCTTCCTTTCCATTTCTGATTTATACATCAAAAGCCCTTAACCCAGCTTTTGAAAAACAACCGTCTGATCTTTCATCGAGATCTTTCCGACTTGATACCCATAGCCCATCAACTCTTTTTTGTATTTCAGAAAGGAATGGTCGCTGGGAATTCCGGCAATCTGCTCGATTTCGGCAAAGGTCAGCTTGAAGCTGTCTGTACCGTTTTCTTTGATCCACTCCCACAAAGCATCGTATTTACTCATGGAATCACCGCCTCTCCGCCTGGTAAAGTCTGAAAAACTGCTGAATATGCCTGCTTACCAGCTCCATGACCTCCGGCTCCCGCTCCGGTTCCCTGTCGCAGAGATTGATCCACACAGAAATGGGCAGACAAAGCTGGGCCGCCATGATCTCAGGATCATCTTCTGTCAGAACACCTTGACTGATCAGATGCCTCATAAGCCCGGTGAAGTATTGCAGCACATCGGAATAATTCTGTTTCGTTT
>JAEDMI010000224.1 GCA_016303085.1 Acetatifactor sp. | reverse complement strand
CTGCCTGCATTGCGGCAACTGCTTTGAAATCTGTCCAGCCAGAGCCATTGTAAAACGGGGGTAACGCTATGAATCAGGAAGAACGAAGAAGATATTTGATCGAGGAATTGCTGCGGGAGCGTCCGTCCTGCCGTCGCCAGGAGATTCCGGCAGATGCTGACCGCCAGAAGGTTCTGCTGAGAGCGTTAATGAATGTTCGTCATCCGGCATCCACAGGTAAGAGTTTTCTGGAAGTACAGGATGCCTACCTGCAAGGAGAATTGGCAGCAAAGAAGATTACCCGGCTGTCCGAACTCTCCCGGGTGCGGGAGGGAATCTATCTCTGGCGTGGAGACATTACCACGCTGGAATGCGGAGCCATTGTCAACGCTGCCAACTCCCGGCTGACCGGCTGCTACCAGCCCTGCCACAACTGTATTGACAACTGCATCCATACCTATGCCGGGGTGCAGCTCCGTTTGAAGTGCGCGGAGATGATGGCAGAGCAGGGCTATGAAGAACCCACCGGGCAGGCGAAAATCACTCCCGCCTACAATTTACCCTGCGAATATGTGATTCACACCGTAGGCCCCATCGTGCAGGGAAAACTGACACAGGAGCATTGCAGACTGCTGGAATCCTGTTACCGCTCCTGTCTGGAACTGGCGGATGAAAACGGGGTGGGAAGCATCGCCTTCTGCTGCATTTCCACAGGCGTATTTATGTTTCCCAATGACAAAGCGGCTGAGATTGCCGTGGACACGGTACAGAAATACAAGGCTGGAACAGGAAGTAAGATCGAGGTGATATTCAATGTTTTCAAAGAACAGGACGAAAGGATCTACAGGGAACTGCTCAGAGCAGATTGAGCGGCTGCAAGCCTCTTTGGAAACTGCGGATGCCATTCTCATCGGTGCCGGAGCGGGGTTATCCACCTCCGCTGGACTGACCTACAGCGGGGAACGGTATGAACGGTACTTTTCCGACTTCTATCAGAAATACGGCATCTCCGATATGTATTCCGGCGGTTTCTATCCTTTTGAGACGTTGGAAGAATACTGGGCATGGTGGAGCCGTCACATTTTCTATAACCGCTATGTGGACGCTCCGATTCCCGTCTATCGGGAGCTGCTGGCACTGGTGAAGGACAAGGACTATTTTGTACTGACCACCAACGTGGATCACCAGTTCCAGCGTGCAGGCTTTGACAAAAGCCGTCTGTTCTACACCCAGGGAGATTACGGCCTGTGGCAATGCTCCAAAGCCTGCCACAATAGAACCTATGACAATGAGACAGAGGTCCGGCAGATGCTTGCCCGGCAGCAGGATATGAAAATATCGTCAGAGCTGATTCCACGCTGTCCGGTTTGCGGTGCACCCATGACCATGAATCTGCGGTGCGACGATACCTTCGTGCAGGACCGGGGGTGGTATGCAGCCCAAAGTCGGTATACCGATTTCCTGCGGCAGTACAAACGGGGCAAGGTTCTGTTTCTGGAACTGGGCGTTGGAAACAATACGCCGGTCATTATCAAGTATCCTTTCTGGAGAATGACAGCACAAAACCCTGATGCACGATATGCCTGCATCAACCTGGGAGAGCCCCAGTGCCCAGCAGCAATCCAGCCTCAGTCGATTTGCATGGATGCGGATATTCACAAAGTTCTTTGTGCCGTATCCGAAATGCAACGCTGTGGAGCGTGAAATTCCAAATTCCAGCCGAATACGAAACCGTCGCATTTCCATCTACCGCATGGATGGAAGTGCGGCGGTTCTTCTGTTTGTCCCGGAGGGATTTTTGCCTTGTCCCGGGATTGGAGTGGTTTTCACAATTTCTGACATAACTCCAATAGAAAGGTAAACTGGTTTCCTAATGGGCAGTGATCCTTACTATCTTGTAAAGGAGAATGAATTATGAGGTACCGCCTCATGATAATTTGCAATTTCTAATAGCGGTCGCGGCATTGAGAACGTGTCCGACGAGCGTTGCTGGAAAAGGGACAACCAGAGGGGAATATAGTATGCTGAGGTGATCAACAATGCTGTTTTCCCCATGGCTGATGCTCAGCAGCCTTTTATATTCCCTGCAGCTCTCTACCGGCAGCTTCCCCAAGCCCCTGACTGAGGAAGAGGAACGCCATTATCTTGCCCTTTCTGCCCAGGGAGATGTGGAGGCCCGGAATATCCTGGTGGAGCGGAACCTCCGCCTGGTGGCTCATATTATGAAAAACGGGTGATGCACGGGAAGATTTTCTGTGGCGGACAGAAGGAAGCACGGTGTCTGTATGCGGGAATCGGACTGCGAGAATTTACTGGAAAGCGATGCTTAACGAATAAAGGACAAGCCCGGAAAGGTTTTGATTCTTGCCGGGCTGTGTCTTTGTACGAGGGACATGGAGAGAAAGCGGATGCGGGATTTGTTGATGCGCAAGGAAGTATTCTGACCGGCAGAATCTTCGCTGCGTTCCATGCAAAATTATGGTATGATAAAATAAAGGAAGGGGATTCTATGAATGATATTGCGACATTGGAAAATGATGCCGGGTTCAGTGTTTTTCCTTCGGGAACCGTGTCATCCGATTCAAGACACCCTATTCGCTGGAGCGATATACTTCTGTAAAAGAGTGGGATAACGGTTATATTGTGGTTATGGCAAAATACCGCCACAATTCACAACCGGAGGAAGAATACATTGATTTGCTGCCGATTCTGAACAGACTGTATATCAATGGACAGGAATTCTTGAAACCAGTCAAAGGCATTGCGATAGCCAAGGGTTGACATTAAAAAGTTGCGGATAATGCGGAAGTGATCATTGACGGTTATGCTTTTTCCCAGATTTGAGGGTGGATACCGTGTTCTGAATCTGAATGCCCCCGACAAGGCGGCTGTGTTTGCAGCTGACGGTTCTGTACTGGAAACAACGATGAATGATATTGAGCTTCATATTGCTTCCAAGCATTTGAAGGCAAGCTTAAAGTATATGGAGGCATGAGATGCCCAAGTATTATGAGCTGCGCGATTTTTCTGCTTCCGTCCAAACAAAGTGCCTCCATGCTATCCGGGACATAAGGATAGCATGGAGGCGTTTTCTGAATAGTGTATTCGAATATATTTCAGAAGTCAGAGGTATAAGGAGGTTCTTTTCCAGTCTGCAATTTGTTGGTCTAGGTCTAGGTTTTTCTTCCCATTCCGATTCAGGGTTCCCATTACCCCACAATGCGCCAGAGCGAATACGGCAATGTTCATCCCGGAGGATGTAGCAACGGAAATAGGATTGCGCGAACTTTCAATGTATTTGTTGTATCCGCCAATTCGCGGCTTCTGATCAGGCGCAAGGGACGTAAGAACTGCCCGAAAGGTTGCTTTCCCAAGGCAGAGAATGAGCTTTGGCTCGATGATTCCTACAAGCTCTTTGAAAAAAGCACTGTCATGTTCAGCCCATTCCTTTTGATAATTGCCGCTGGTTCCGTGGGTTCGGTAGCCCAGAACAAAGTTGGTGAAAAATAAGTCGTCGCAGGGAATGGTTATGTCTTTTCCGAGTGCTTCGGAGAATAATTTGATTAGATTCTGGTCTGTTTGACTTGGCGTATCAGAGGTATAGCTGTATGCTTTGCCGCTATTTGCTTTTTGAATTTGTGCCATTGTTGGAAGAAATACCTTGTCAAATGGGCAGCCCCAATCCTGACCCACCAGCATAATTTTCGCGTCAAGGCTGTCTTGCCAGTAGCTCCAAAGATTGATTTCTTGCTGGCAGTCATTGCACCATACGAGTTGACCTTTTTCGTATTCAGTGGCTTCATGGTATGCCGGATAAGATGCCCGGACACGAGCAATCAATTGCTGATACGCAGTGTGTTTGTCTTGAAATAATGTGGTATCCAATTTGATGCCTCCGATTATCTGCATTTCTGCCGCACCAGCACCGTCTCGCAAATCCGGTCCGCAATCAAATCTCGGTCACGGGCCGGATAGTATTCTAGGTGAGGTTTCACCATCTGTGTAAGTTGCTTTCGGGTAAAACCGGGGATTTCCAGCTGCTTACCATACAGGCTTTCCATGGCATGAATCTGCCGGTTGAAAGTTGTCTGGAATGGGCGGGCCTTTGCCTGGGCAATCAGGGACTTGGGGATGATTTCAAGGGGATTATACATGACATTGGAAAGAAGCCCCGCACCCTGGTC
>JAEDMI010000223.1 GCA_016303085.1 Acetatifactor sp. | reverse complement strand
TGATTTTTTATATTATAAATCTTGATTTTATTTATTCTATAAACTCAAAAATATGGAAAAACAAGGCATATTGATAATAAATATGCCTTGTTGAATATTGATGTTTTATCTTTTCACTTTTTTAACTATTTTTGCTTATTCATGTGTCGAGTTCTTTATATAAGTTAATTTTTACCCGGTTTTCTTCTATGCTGATTTCCGCCTTATCTATCATCATACCTACCAAAAGCAGCTGGCTTGTCTCCCCCGGGTCACCCGAACCGGCAAGCTCCCAATAAAAATCCTCCAGCCCCTCATTTTTCGGTTCATTCAAATATTTTTTCAGGGAGTTCAATCTTTCTCTGTTCTCGATTCCGTAATCGGCATCAAACTCAATTTTACCGTGGTTGTCCTTGATTTGCACGGAGGAATGGACATCCGTGGCTCCTATGGAGAAGAAAAACATGGTCAGCTCCTCCACAATATTCGCCAGTTTCTTTTCATTATGCATCATGTTCTGTATGTCCTTCCTTTCTCATTTCCTTCTTTTTCTTTCTGTTTCCGAAATGTTTCATAAAGCTCTCAAGTGTCGGAATCATAAATATAGCTACCCAACCTGCGCTGAAGCCGTTGTTGTAAAGATTTAATCCGCCATACATTCCTGCCGTGCACATGACGATGGCAGAGTGCAGCACGCCGGCAAAAATACCGGCTACAGGCCCAAACTGTCCCGCGATGGGCGCCAGCCCCACGCCGAATATGGCAGCCAGCTGTATTCCGGGAGTTGCGGGCTCATATCTGCTGATGTATGTAAAAAGATAGACTCCCAGCAATACCGGAGGGTAATTTTTTACATGTGCGCCGAAGGCCGCAAAACCGAAGGCCATCAATATAGACCCCACCACCGGACCGGACAGGTCTCCCCCTGTCAGCAGAATGTATGTGGTACAAACCATGCCCACAAGCCCCATATTCATCATTGTGGGGCCCACACCATCCATGAGCACAAAATCCGCTACCGCACGTCCGGGTCTCCGCAGCAGCTTTTTTAAACCGTCCAACTTCCAATCACTGTACCAAAATCCTGTCAGGAAAACCACGGTGAAAAACAGATACAGTACTGCCGCGGTTCCCGGCAAACACCCGCTCTGCCAAATCAGCACCGTCTCACTCTCTATACCCAGGGATTTTAAAATACACATGGTGACAAAAGCCAGTATTCCCGCAGAGAAACCTACATTAAACAAATTATATCCCATGTGCATGGAAGGGGTATGCATGGAAAGCGGCGGCAGAAGAAAGCCTATGACGATACCCACCGCCGTAGCAACAATAATCCGGACAGGTACGGGAAAAGGCAGCAGGTAGCAAAGCTCCGTCACGAAGGGAGCCAGGCAGGTGCCGAAAAGTGCCGTATAAATATGTCTTCCCAGCTTCACATGGTGCGCTGCGGCATAAATCCAGACACCCAGTAAAATAGGCAGGATGTTCAGGGGATTTTTCCCCCACAGCCCATAGCCCGCATTGATAAACAGCGCCGCCATGGTAGGTCCGGTAAAGGGAATCTTTTCCACCAGAACCAGCACTTCACACACTGCCAATACAAGAGCCGCGTTGAAAAATGCCGCACCCATTCCGCCAATGACAAAAAAATCCGTAATCAACGCATTGTGGGACAGCATAATTTCCTTCATTCCCCGAAATACACCCACAGGACTGTCACACAGAAATGCCGCCCCCAGCAAAAGGACTATGGTAAAATTCACAAGATATTTCAGCACATTCTCTTTTTTCATTATTCTCCTTATGCTCGCAAACCTTCACGACATGCTCTTTGCCCGTTTTCGCGTCGCTTGGTTTTCTGCTTGCGTACATTGTACCATGAAGGTGGTATTCCTGAAAAGCAAATTATGGCGGGCGAACCTTGCTTTTTGTTAGAAAAAGTCGTATGATGAGGAGGGTTCTTTACTACTCTAAAATAAAGAAATGAGGGAATTTAAAAATGAAAGTTCAAAACAAATGGATACGTGCGGCAATTCCTGCACTGCTCCTCCACTGCAGTATCGGTACGGTATACTGCTGGTCTATTTTCAGCCAGGAAATCGCCGACTATATCGGTTTTTCCAAGAGCGCAACAGAATGGGCCTTCAGCTTCGCTATCTTCTTCCTCGGCATGTCCGCCGCTTTTCTGGGCAACGTAGTGGAGAAGGATATCCACCGTTCTTCCCTGATTGCAGCTATCTGCTTCGCAGCGGGTATGGCAGGTACCGGCTTCTTCATCTGGTATGGCGGTACCCACAAGGGAAGTCTGCTTTCCTTAATCGGTATCTATGTATGTTACGGCTTTATCATGGGTATCGGACTGGGAACCGGCTATCTGTCTCCCGTGAAGACTCTGATGCTCTGGTTCCAGGACCGTAAGGGTCTGGCAACCGGTCTTGCCGTTGCAGGCTTCGGTGCCGCAAAGGCAATCGCCAGCCCCATTATGCAGGCTATGCTGAACTCTCTGGGAGAGGGCGGCATCTACAAAATGTTCCTGATTCTGGCATGTGTATACTTTGTCATGATGTTCGTAGGCCATCTGCTTCTGGCTAAGCCCGAAGGCTGGCACGAGCCTGCCACTCAGGAAAAGGGTGCAAGAGCCATCGATGTCATCAAGACAAAGCCTGTTGTTTTTGTAGGTATCTGGTTGATGTTCTACCTGAATATCACCTGTGGTTTAGCATTGATTTCCCAGGAAAAAATGATTATCAAATGTATCGGTCTTGCAGGCATGGCAGGTGTTCTCTCTTCCATTACCGCCGTGTTCAATGCAGGCGGACGTCTGGGCTTCTCCGCATGGGCTGACACCATGAAGGACAGAAATACTGTTTACAAGATTATTTTCATTCTGTCTATTGCGGCAACCGGCCTTGTTATCCTGACTCAGGGTATCACAGACATGGGGCAGAACACCTTCTTCATGATACTGGTTCTGATTCTGCTCTTTGTTGTAAACGCAGGCTACGGCGGCGGCTTCAGCAATGTACCCACCTTGCTGTCCGACCATTACGGCATGCAGAATATCAGCGCTATCCACGGAATTACTCTTTCCGCCTGGGCAATCGCAGGTCTCACCGGAAATCAGGTGGCAACCTTTATCGTAAACCATGTCGGTTCCTTTGCGGATGACGGACAGGGCCATATGGTAAACCCCGTGGGATATCAGTCGGTTCTTTACCTCACCCTGGTACTCTACATCATTTCCCTGCTTATCAGCATCTTCATGGTAGGCGGAAAGAAAAAGAAGGAAGCATAAACATATGATAGCTTTCCGGTAAACATACGCCTGAACGAACACAAAGTACCGCTCAGGCGGTTTTCGTTAAAAGAAGGGGGATTCTATGAACGATTTGACAAAAGTATCTGTAGTACTTCCCTCCCTGGATCCGGATGAAAAACTGACTGTTGTTATTGAAGGACTGATTCAAACGGGTTTTACCGATATTATTCTCGTCAATGACGGAAGCAAACCGGAGAACCTGCATTTTTTTGAAGAGGCAGCTGCCCGGCATCGGGAAATTCATCTGCTGCATCATCCGGTCAACCGCGGAAAAGGTGCCGCATTGAAAACCGCTTTTTCCTGGTTTTTGGAAAATCGGCCCCAGGGACTTGGCGTTGTCACGGTAGACGGCGATAACCAACACAGCCCCGAGGACACTCTGGCCTGTGCCCGGCAGATGCTGAAGAACGGAGATGTTGTACTGGGTGTCCGGGATTTTGGTCTGCCTCAGGTTCCTTTTCGCAGCCGATGCGGTAACAGAATTACATCCGCTGTTTTTAAAATTTTTTGCGGCATGAACATCTCCGATACCCAAACCGGCCTGCGTGCCATTCCCGCCAGCGCTTTATCCGTCTTCGTAAAGGTAGGCGGAGACCGTTTTGAGTATGAAACAAATATGCTTCTTTCCATGAAGGAACACAATATACCGTTTGAAGAAGTTAAGTGTCGGACTATTTACATAGAGGAGAACAAAAGCTCCCATTTCAGAGTCTTTCGGGACTCCTGGAGAATTTACAGGCTTCTGCTGGCTCACTTTTTCCGGTATACCCTCAGCTCTCTTTTCAGCGCTGTAGTGGATGAAGGATTATTTACACTTTTGTCTTGGCTGCTTCGCGGAAGCATGACCGGGCTTTTGCTGACTGCCGTACCTACTGTAACGGCCAGAATCAT
>JAEDMI010000222.1 GCA_016303085.1 Acetatifactor sp. | reverse complement strand
TACCTTAAATGTATCCTCGTCATCAATTTCTTTGCCATCCTTGAGTACACGACTCAAAGTATACTTTCCGTCTGTCTCCTGCACTTCCATTGATATTCCGCTGACAGTGGGCAGGGATCCACGGTTAAACGGTGTAAATCCATTTTCAATTCCCTCTACAGAAGACCTGATATATTCTTTCAGTTCTCCACCATTCATTTCACGCTGCCAGGCTTCCAGTGGATTCGGAATAATCATGTTGCCAGCCATCTTTTCATTATAATCAGCCTTGAATACAGATCCTGTAAAGCTGTATGCAGGTGCAATCAGTACATCACTGCCGTAGACTCCTCGCAGAGTATTTGCCATAACAGAATAGGATTCATTGCCGCCATCTTTATGGAATATATTGGAGTATCCACGATCCATGGACAGTACGGTTTCATTCGAATCGTCCTCAGGCTGTTTTAACTGTGCATCAAATGCCTCATAGGCCTGCTTTGCGTCGTATTCACCCTGTATCATTTTCGTAACAACGTCCTGGGACACAGCAAAAAAGTCGTTGGAAGCGATTCGGATATACATATGGTTTTGTTGAATCAGCGGCTTAAGATTTTCAAGGTAAGGCGACAGTTCAAGATTAACATTCTGACTGTAAGTAATAACATCCTCTCCCTTAGCAAGAACATTCTGACCCTCTTCGGAAAGCATAACGCCAAGCACTTTAAGAGCTTTTTCCTGACTCGTTTTGTCTTTCTCCAGATCCTTATTCAATGCCACCTGGAATGCCGGATAGGTCAGCAGCCACTCTTCCCCGTCCTGTCCGAAATAGGGAAGAAATACGGCATCCACGTTACTCTTCTGAAGTGCAACCACATTTGATCCGCCCGAACGGATAATAGCTGCCTTTCCTTCAATGAACATATCCATAACAGGGTCATAGGAAAGCTCGATATCCTCCGGGGCAACTTTGGCATCTTTAATAAACTGCTCCATACGCTCAAAAGCACCCGGCCATACCGAATCATCCAGTCCAGTCGTATCAGTCGAAGGGTCTTCATAGCTATTGCGCCACATACGCCCCTCCATAGATGTTATCTCGGGAATGGACAGCCCCTGCAAAACTTCCATGCAGGTATAATCATAAGCAAAGTCAGCAACAAATCCCCTGATACCTTTTTCCTCAAATGCCTGACATGCCAAAACCAGACTGTCGTAATCCGTTGGCAGCGGGATACCATATTCGTCAAACAAAGCCCTGTTAGCAACCAGACCGTCTACCTCACCACAAAGCGGCAGCCAATTGACAGTACCATCAATATTGGTGAAATCCTGAAGATAGGATTGGTAGATTGCACCTGCCTCCTCCGTAGTGGACAAATCCATCAGCTGGTCCTTGATCTCTGCTGCATCATGAAGGGCAAATCTGCGCATAGTGATAATATCCGGCAGTTCTCCATGCTCATTCATGAATTTGTAGAAATCAAGATCGTTGTTTCCCACAACAAATTCAATATTGACATCGGGAATCCGGGACTGAATATATGGTGCGTAACTGTCATACAAATTCGTGCTCCACAGATATACAGATATGGTATCTGCATCTTCCCTTTCCTTACTGTCTCCACAGCCCGGCAATAACGGCAATGTCATCACCACAGCTGTAACAGCTGCTGCCATCCTTCTTACGTTTCCTTTTTTCATTTTTCTCCCTTTCTGACATCATATCTTCTTGCAAAGTAAATAATCCCCATAGCTTATAAACCGTATATTTTGACATATTATTTTATCATCCCCATACTGCATTAGCAAGGATTTTATCTCCTTTTTGCATATATTCCCTGTTTTTGAATAAAAGAAAACCCCGCTCTTACACATTAATGTAACATAGCGAGGTTTTGCACCCGTTCTCAAACAACTTTCAAAAATAATCCAGACAATCAGGCTTTATTCTCAGACAGTTTGAAGCCAACACCGCGAACAGTTTCGATCTGGATGTTGCTGCCAATGCTGTTCAACTTTTTTCGTAGATTATAAATATGCTGTTTCAGGGATTTTTCCGTACAATCCGGTGTTTCATAACTTATACTATCCAGAAGTAAGTCCTTAGAAATGGTGTACCTGGAATGTGACATCAACAGTTTGAGAATCACACATTCCGTTTTTGTAAGTTTTATAACCTGAGACTGAACCGTCACATGCAAAGACAAGGGGTCCAGTGTCAAATCGCCAATAGATAATGTAGATTTCTCCTGGTGATTGCCTGTATTTTTTTCTTTACGAAGCTGTACCAAAATACGGGCAATCAATTCTCTTGTATCAAACGGTTTGGTTATGTAGTCACAGGCACCCTCATTCAAAAGATGAATCTTGTCTTCTACCTCCGCCCTTGAACTCAGTATGATAACCGGGATATCCTTAATATGTTCCAGAACACTTTCTCCGCCAAGACCTGGCAAAACCAGATCCAGCAATATCAGATCAGGAGTTTTTTGTTTGAGCAGATATAACGCTTCCGTCCCCGAATACGCCCGGATCACGTGAAAACCCTCCTCCATTAAAATCTCTGTTATCATGTCTCCAGTCAGTACATTATCTTCAATCACAGCTATTGTTTCCATAACTCACCTCAAAAATGAAGCATTTCTTTCAACGTACATATCAGCGTACCTGCTTCGATGTATGCGTCATGCCTTTCATAACACTATACAATATCGAATGAAACAAAGTCAATGAAGGAATCAACCTTTCGTTCGACGGTTTTAGACATTCATATAAAATCTGTATCTTCTTCTGCGAGATAATAAGCAATCATATCGACAAATTCACTGTTTGTCGGCTTATCAGCCAGTGGATAACCGGCAATCTCATCCATCCCCTTTTTATTCTTTTCCCAACAAACGTTGATCACAGTACGAATATTATGTTCGATATTCATAGGTGTAGTTTTATATTTGCTTGCCAGATATGGATACATGTCTTTCGTAATCTTTATCGGCTTATTATGGTAATTCATTGCAAGGTTAATAGCATCTGTAACAAAAAAGTATCCCTTATATTTTGAAGTAACTCCCAGTCTTCTGATTATCCCATTTGCGTTTCTCATATCTCCTCTGTCCTTCCTTTAATTACTTTGAAGTATCGAACAATTAACTTCTGGACTTAATAGTAATACATAAACGCAAAAAAACGGTAAAGAAATCTGTCAAGATTTGGTCAAAATATTGGTAAAGATTTGGTAAATTTATTTCCCGCTTACGATGGAATAGTAAGCATTTGACGTTATCTTGTAAATAATTCCGTAAAATACACCAAATACCAATACCGAGATCACCATAATCAAAATCATGAGTGATATATTTCGCAGGTTAAACAGGGCGAGAAGCTTCTGTACCATTGGGAACGCAAAACTCAAATGCAGTACAGCGGCGGCAAGAGGAAGGAAGAATACCGTCAGCATCTGGGAATTGATGCTCTTACGAATATCCTTTTTGGTCATCCCCACCTTCTGCATGATGGCAAAACGACTTTCATCCTCATACCCTTCCGTAACCTGCTTATAGTAAATGATCAGCACCGTTGCAAGAACAAATACGATGGACAGAATCACTCCCAGATAGAAGATTCCCCCATAAGTGCCATAGAAGTCATCCCGCTCTTCCTCACGGCATTCCACACTGTAGGAATAGAATCCACCTTCGCCTGTATAGTCCAGCTCCCGCACATGTGCACGGATTTCTTCCGCCAGCCTGATCTCCTCCTCTGCCATCAATCCTGTATCAAATCCATAGTGAAGCTCCGGACGGCAATAATAATCTTCATTGTCAAACTCGGAATTGACAGAAGCAGAAATCGCTTCCATGTCATTCACCACAATAAATACGGAAGGGATGATATCCATTGCGGCATCGCCGCTTCCCATCATGGCATCCACCTGTTTTTTTATGGTCAGCACCGTTCCATCCGACAAAACAGTCTTTGGATCATCATAACTGCGACGGATACAATGAATCAGAACTTCTCCCTCTCCCAGAGTTTCCTTCGTACCCATACAATCATTGTATTCGTCTAAAGGTACAAAATAAACCTGTGTTACCTTCTCCATCGTATCTACATTTGCTGCGTTTATAATCTCCGGGTTGGCAATCAGCTTTCCTTCTCCAAGCATCCCTACGATACTGGAACTCAGATAACACTCTTCATTTTGTGGACTTACATGG
>JAEDMI010000221.1 GCA_016303085.1 Acetatifactor sp. | reverse complement strand
TCAGGGTGCTCTTTCCAGAGAGTCGAGAGCTTTTCTCCCTCATAAATACCGTCACGTATGGTGCCCTCTCCGTTTGGATGGGCCGAGATGCCCCAGCATTCTCCGATATCCGTTCCTTCCACCGGATAGCCAAACTCGTCGTGAAGGCGGCTTCCTCCCCAGATATTATGAGTAAATACAGGATTCAAAAACAGAATCTGTTCACAAGGCTGATTGCAGGATAGATTTGCGCCTTTTTCCTCTATCACCTTCTTATACCAGAATGCGGAATCCTTGACGATTCGCTTCTGATTTTTGTAGTCTACATATACAATTCCGAAGCGCTGTTTATAACCGTCACTCCACTCAAAGTTATCCAAAAAGGTCCAGAGGAAATACCCCCTGACATCCGCTCCTTCCTCCATAGCCTTCTGCATGGCACCGATATAGCTGTCCAAAAATGTAATTCTGTCATTGTCGTGTACTTTTCCGTCGGGCGCAATGTTGTCATGACAACCCATCCCGTTCTCTGTGATGTAGAGAGGAAGCGGGTAACGCTCCGTCAGGAATTTGATACCGTAGTAAAATGCCTTGGGAGTTACGGGCCAGTCCGTACCCGTCTTGGGGAACCCCGGTTCACGGCTCACAAACTCCGGCTCACCGTCCTTTCCCGCCCTGACATAATAGCCGTTATAAATATTCTGTCCCATAAAGTCCAGGGGCTGATGAATCAGCTCCATGTCCTCCTCGGTAATCTCGGGCAGATACTCCGCAAATTGTTTTAATCCCTCCTCGGGATAATGCCCCAGGAAAACAGGGTCCGAAAACCATGATACATTCCAGGTCCAATTGCTCATGGGATTATAGAAGCCGAAATAAACCTTCTTTGCCGCTTCGATGTCCTCAGGGGTATCGGTATAGGGGTAAGCCACACCTCCGGTAGGCGCATATCCCACCCGGATTGTCTGCTTAGCATATTTCCGAAGCATAATCACCGCCTGACCGTGTGCCTTCAGAAGATTATGGGCAATCTGAAAGGTGTCTTTATAGGGCAACTTAAGCCCCGGTGCATGTACACCGCTTAAATGTCCCAGTCCAACCGCACATTGAGGCTCATTAATGGTGATAAAGGTATCGCAGATGTCAGAAAAGTTCTCTGCCACCACCTTTGCATAATTTCCAAACCATTGCACCACATCGGGATTCAGCCAGCCTCCCTTCTCCTGCAGTGCTTGCGGAAACTCCCAGTGAAAGAGGGTAATGTAGGGCTTGATACCGTTCTCCTTCATGGATAAGATCATATCCCGGTATAGTTTTACCGCCTTGGGATTCACTTCACCGTCCCCGGTTGGAATCAACCTTGCCCAGTTGATGGAAAAACGATAGGCTTGTATTCCCAGATTCCGCATAAGAGCATAATCCTCTTTATAGCGGTGCATATGGTCGCAGGTGGTATCTGCATTTTGATGTTCAAATACCCTGCCCTGCTCCACAAAAATATCCCATACATTTTTTCCTCTGTCATCTTCCGGGTCAGTTCCTTCTACCTGATAGGCGCTGCTGGCAACACCCCAAACAAAATCCTCGTCAAACATATCTTCCTCCACATTTTCTTCCGTACGCTGCTTCCATAGATTAGCTTCCTATCACGGACACAAGATAAAAAGGTAGTTTATCTTCTTTATGAGTTTCTTTCAGACGGATTTCCACCGTATGCTTTTTATTCTCACCGTGCTCCAGAACAGTGTCCAACACCAGTTTATCGCCCCATGTTTCATCAAAGTTTGCATCCAGCCTGAAAGGATGGCTTTCGTCTCCGTCCAATACAAGTTCTGCCACCGGTGCAGGAAGCTGGATGGTTTTGCGATACTGTACGCCGATACAGCTGCCCTCCACCTCAAAGGTAATGGAAGCTCCTTTCTCCCGGGCTGTCCAGCCCTTCTTAAAGATATCCGTTATCTCATTCTGGGGTTCGGAATCTTCCTGAAATCCTTTCATTACAGGCGTACTGTTGTCGTTTCTGTAGCGCACGGAACTTTCATAGGCATTTTTTGTAAGAGGTTTTCCCCTGAATTCCGATTCCTTTTCATCATTGTCTATATCGGTCAATACTTTCTCCAGGAAACCGGTGATAACGGATGCCACCAATTCATGTCCCAAATCGTTGGGATGCAAATCATCCGGGGTGATGGTTCGGTTCTCCAGTCTTCCGGATAACAATTCCGGATATATGCTGCTCTGCATACTTACCGCAGGTAGTTCATAATATCTTCCGATTCTGCCATGTACCAGCTGTGCGCTGGAGCCGTTGTCATAACAAACGTTATGTACCAGCAAAACCGCCGGTTTACATTCATTTCCGTATATCTTTCTGACAAGCCCCTCGTAGGTTTCCATAAAATGTGCGTTAGAAGCATCATTTACCGAGAACTCCACAATTACAAAATCCGGCTTGAATCTGAGCAAATCGCTGTCTGCCCTTGCACATCCGAACTGGGAATCCGTTGCGCCGATTCCCGCATTCACATAAGAAAAATCTGCGTTCGGAAATGTAAATTTCCACCATTCATACACATGGTAAGCATAGCATAGTTCCGGACCTGTCGCAAGAGAGCCTTGGGTAATGGAACCTCCCAAAAAACCAAGGGTCAGCTTTTCTCCCTTGAGTGCCCTTCTGAATACTGCCTTTAATCTGGCCTGATTTCCGCGGTTTACCACGGCTGCCTCATAGTTCAACTGTATCTCATTATTTTTCATTCCAGATATCTCCCAATGAATTAATATATGTACTCAGCTCTTCCGCCATTTTTTCTGCCTCGGGAATCCTAATATGACCCGGCGTGCCACAGCCGTTGTTGCTGTAGAGGAAATGATGGACTCGCGAATCCGCAATCTCTCTGCATACCTCGTCAATGGCTTTGTCCCAAGAAGGGTCATGGCCTAAAATGGTGGTGGTAAGGATAAATTGTGCATGGGGATACAGCCCCATCAGCTTATTTACAAATGCCCGATAACGCCGTCTCCAGTTTTCCGACTTTTCACAACTATAATCCTCAGCCATGTAATTCTCCGGATTGGCGTCGTTCTGTCCGATTGCCAAAATCACAACGTGAGGCGTCCAAAGGCTGAAATCCCACTGCTTTGTAGGGCAGATTTCGGGGTTATATTCAATCTTATTATAGATGGATTCCATACCGATATAGTCCGGTCCCCGGAACCATCCGGTTTTATCCATCAGCGCCGCGCCGCCCTGTGCAGTGATATGCAGTTCCGCATTCAGTTTTCTTGCGGTTATCCAGGAGTAGGAATACCAACTGTTTGAAAATTCTCCGTCATGTTTCGGGTCCGCTTTGCCCACATAGTCCAATGCCTCCGACACCTCTCCGCAGGAAACACTGTCTCCGAATACTTCAATGCGACGATTCGGCTTTTCTTCCTGTGGAAGAATCTCTCCATTCTCCTCCAGCACAAAGCCGTGGAAGGTAAAAAAGTGACAGGAATCCATACGTTTGAACATCAGTAGTTCATGTTCCCCCTCAGGAAGCCGTGAACCCAAAATATAGTTGTGGGATTTCCCATCCTGAACCAGTACAAATTTTCCCTGCTTCCCATCCAGAATGCACCCCAGGTAGTTCGTAGCGTAGCTTCTGTGATTGGTAATCTCCGCAGCAATGTAATTTCCTTTAAACCTGATTTTCACCCAGCTCCCGGCGTAAACGAACAACGGTGCTTTTCTATCCTCAAAATCTATTCTGCCGCTGTACTGCAACAGTTCATTGTCAGGTGCGATTCTCATGCAAATCCCTTTCCGATTATCCTTCTTTCAACAGTTCCAAGTTCTTTTTTATCAACTCGCACCGCTGAGCCACGCATTCCACACTTCTTCCCGGGTCGGAAGGCGTGTTAAACACATAATCCTTCAGTTTTTCGATGGTGGTAGTTGCCACATGCATTCTCGTATCGGAGGAAGCGTAGTACAGAAATACTTCATTCTTTTCATTTACGATTGCACCGTTTGTGAACACCACATTGGAGACATCGCCTACACGTTCCTCTCCTCTGGACCCAATCAACAGGCCGGAGGGCTCTGCAATGACCTTGGACGGGTCCTCTAAATCCGTTGCAAATGCATAGATAACATACCTCAGTCCTGCCGCGGTATTCCGCACACCGTGCGCAATGTGAATCCAGCCCATATCTGTTTTGATTGGTGTTGCGCCTGCACCGTTCTTAGCC
>JAEDMI010000220.1 GCA_016303085.1 Acetatifactor sp. | reverse complement strand
GTCGGTTCTGACGGAGATCCCGGCGTGGGGGCATGGACAGATGATTACACTCCCAGCGTTACGTCTCAGTATAACAAGGCAGTTATTATGGACGAGTTTGCCGGTCTGGATAAGGGCTGGAACGATCCGGATATGCTGATGGTAGGGATGAACGGGCTGACAGATGTCATGTATAAAACCCATTTTACCATGTGGTGTATGATGAATTCTCCACTGATGCTTGGTTTGGATTTGAGACGTGTGAAAAAGGGAGATAAGCTCTGGAAAATCATAGCCAACAAGGAACTGATAGCATTGAATCAGGATGCTCTGGGTGTTCAGGCAAAGAGAGTTTTTTGCAGTCTGGTTCAGAATGCACCGGATGTCAGCTATGTTACAAACAATGACCGTGTTGATATTCTGGCGAAGCCGCTTGCGGACGGCAGCATGGCCATATCCTTTATCAATGTGAGCGGGGAAGAAAAAGGGGCATACTGTGTAACTGTAAATCAGCTGGTAAAGATGCTTGGACAAAAGATGATAAATAGAGATACCTTTGCTCATGCAAAGGAATACCGGGTAGTGGATTTGTGGACCGGGGAAGCTTCAGTAAATACGACAGGGAGCTTCGGAGTACATACCCTGCAGGCCTGTGACAATGTCACAATCCGCGTAACACCTGTTGTAAAGTGAGGTCGTATTCAGAGGAACGTGATGACAATAGAAGCATTTGTGACAATGATTTGGAACCGGCTGAAGAAGGAAGGTGTACAATCTTCTTTCCAACAGTTGCTTCCTCTGTCGGAATACGGGCATCGCAGGGGCTGGCTGGAGGACCGGGATGTAGCTGACTGGAAAGCCGGGATTCAGCGTATGACAGCAGCCAGAATCGTTCATGAGATACTTAGGAAGGAACGGGATGAGGCGGATGAGGTAAGCTGGCGGGGGGCGGAACACCTAAAGGATTTATATGATTGCCACATCTGCGTGAATCATGTGGCTCAGGTTTATGCCAAAGGAATCATGGAACCGGTAGACGGAGGTGACCTTTTCGGGATGCGCCGGGAACTGACCTGCGAGGAGGCGGAAATGATTGTTTCACGGATTTTCTCACAAGAAAAAAGAAGAATTCCGGAGGAAACTGTTTCCCGGTGCCGGATAGCCGTCAGGCTTTCTTTACAGGAGGCTTTAGAGCAGATTGCGGAAGAAAAGCAGACAATCCTGATTGATGTGAGAACACTTAGGGAATATGAGGAAAAGCATCTGCCGGGTGCCGTTTTGATTCCCATGGCGGAAGTTATCAGCAATCCCCGGGGAATAACAGAAAACCGCGGAACATCTCTGTTTTTTTATTGTCAGCAGGGATATCAAAGTGAAGTTGCCGCAAATTGTGTAGCGGAAGCCGGATATGAAAAGGTATATTATTTCGGCTTACAATAATTTTGACATTTGAATATATGATGGAGGGAAAAAGACGTAAGTTATATATCTGCAATTATTTGAGAAAGGAAGGAATAAAATGGCTCCGAAGAATAAGTTCACGAAAGAAGAAATGGTTGCAGCTGCGGTGCGTGTTGTCCGTGCAAGGGGAATTGATGCGCTTACGGCAAAGGCATTGTCTGCTGAACTGGGGGTTTCCACACAGCCGGTATTCACTTGTTTTCATACCATTGATGAAGCGAAGCGCGAGGTCTGTTCTGCAGCTGAAAGAGTGTATGACAGATATGTGGGAGAGGGGCTTCAAATGCCGATTCCGTTTTTGGGTGTCGGAATGCAATATATGCGTTTTGCAAAGGAAGAACCGGAGCTATATCGGCTGCTGTTTCTGACGAAGCATGAAGATGGGGGCAGTAGTGCAATGGATGCTTTGCATCATTCACAGGATTTGGTAAGAGAGTCTCTACAGCAGACATATCATATTGATGCTCCGACAGCAGACCGTTACTTCCGAGATATGTGGCTAGTAGTGCACAGTCTGGCTACACTTATTGTAACCGGAGACTGCTCATATTCCGAACAGGAGATGAGTGAGATTCTGACAGGCTTTAGTGTCAGCCTTTGCAAAGCAATCAAGGAGATTCCGGGCTTTGCAGAGAACAATTTTGACCGGGATGCAGTTTTTCATGAATTAGTAAAAAAATAAGGTATGGGAAAAGGAGAAATACACTATGAAAAAATGGTACGATGAGGAATACGTATTTGAAATTGAGGTGACAGGTTTTTTGCGCAGTGATCATACAGAGCATTACTGCAGAAACGGTGAGGAGATTGGAGATAAGTATACTTGCACCTATGGCTGTCCGGTGAATGCGCAGGGGTATGGAATCTGTTCAAAAATGATGATGCTTCTTTTTGCTGATATGCAGGCAATCAGAAGCGGCGGAGACCTCACAAATGTCGGCGGAACAGACAAATATGTAAAGGATTATGTGTGCCCTGACGGATGTGTATGTTTTCGTATGACAGTGACTAAGACAGAAAAGGAAAACTTTTATAAGGGAAAATTTTATCAGGAGTAAATATCATGAAAAAGAGTAAAAAGAGCAAGGCGCTGGTTGTTGTAATTTCTGTTCTTTTAGTCTGCCTGACGGTGATTATGGATTTGATGAATTCCTTGCCCGCGGCGGTGCAGCCAGTGATGCGGCGGTTGCAGACTATCTGACAGAGTTCTTATCACGGGGCTTTTATAAGGCTGAATCCAATGTCGGCACAGGAGAATACGGATGCTCTACAATCTGCACGACGGATGAGAACGGAGAGGTGTTATTCGGGCGTAATTATGACTGGGAAGAGTGTTCGGCGATGCTGATACATACAAAACCGGCGAACGGATATGAATCTATTTCCACCAGGAAGAAACCCATCAAAATACAGAAAGAGCAGATCTTACCACAACCACAGCAATCCGGCTGCTTCTCGACAAGGCTGCTGATGTAGATGAGGCAATCGAGCTGTTAAAACAGTATGACATGAACTCTTCTATCGGCGCTGCACATCATTTTTCCATTGCGGATGCAGGCGGGAAAAGTGTGGTTGTGGAGTATATCGAAGGGGAAATGGTTGTCACGGAAACGAAGGTTGTTACCAATCACTATCTGTCAAAAGGGGATAAGTACGGTATCGGGTCAGAACAATCACATGAGCGTTTTGATATTCTTGCGCAGTATTCCGGCGGCACGAATCAGGAAGGCGTGAGAGAAATGCTGAAATCGGTTGCCCAGTTTAGATTCCCACAGTCTGAGGACAGCTATGAGAGAACCATGTGGTCAGTGGTATATACGCCTTCTGCATTGACAGCAGAGTTTTATTTCAGGGAAAGCTATGAGCAAAGCTATATATTATCGCTGTGCGATGAGAAGAGCGGGTGGATTATGGGAACATCCGACTAAACGGATTGGCAGGTTTTATTGAGACAAGGAGAATACGAATAATGATAATCAGAAAATTACAGGAAAGAGATATTCCGGCATGTGCAGATATTTTATGCAGTGTATATAATAATGAACTCTGGATGTGCAGATGGACGAAAGAAACCGCTGAGAATTATTTAAAAGATTTTTTTGAGCATAGTAAGTTTGTGGGATATGTTGCGGAAGAGGATTCCGAAATTATCGGCGGCTTGTTTGCCCATGAAAAAATCTGGTGGAACGACAGTGAGGTATTCATTGAGGAAATGTTTGTTACACTCAAAAGACAGAGGGGCGGAATCGGCACGGCACTTTTGAAAGAAGTAGAGAAATACATTCAGGAAAAACACCTGGCAGGGATGACCCTGTCCACGAACAAATATGCTCCGGCACCCAAATTTTATGAGAAAAATGGATTTGTAAGCTGTGAGCATGTCATGTTTATGGCGAAAGAACTATAGGTTTCGTTTCATACTTGACTCTCCCCTATAGGGAAGGTTGTAGAATCCTTCTTGAAAGAAAAAAGAAGGAGGAAAAGTATGATCACTAACTGCATTGAAGTGAACAAGCTGACAAAAGTATTCGGCGAAAGAAAAGCAGTGAACGGACTCTCGTTCTCGGTGGAGAAGGGGCAGGTATTCGGACTGCTCGGACACAACGGAGCCGGAAAGACAACCACGATTGAGATGATTCTGGGGCTGAAAAAACCGGATGAGGGGCAAGCTGTTATCTTAAACATGGAGGCGGCAAAACACAGAAAGGAAATATTTGAGAAGGTAGGTGTCCAGCTACAGGCATCCGCTTATCAGGCGGGTATCCGCGTGGAGGAAATCTGCCGGGAATACGAGGC